>CAZLRQ010000029.1:12347-15379 GCA_964562035.1 uncultured Rhodoferax sp.
TTGGGCCAGGGCACTGCCGGCGGCGAACAGCAGGGCGGCGAGGCTGCAGGTTGAAAGACGTTTCATGGTTTTCCTTTACGCGTATTGTTGATAAACCGACGAACTGCCGTTGCGCTGCACCAGCAGCACGGCATAGGCGTCTTTGCGACCGCCGTACTCGGGGCCGTCCATGCCGGGCGAGCCCACGGGCATGCCTGGCACGCTCAAGCCGATGGCACGTGGGCGGTCCTTGAGCAACTTGCGGATGTCTTGGGCGGGCACATGGCCCTCCACCACATAGCCGCTGATCAACGCCGTGTGGCAGGAGCCAAATTTTGCAGCCATGCCGAGTTTTTCGCGCAGCGCGGCCTTGGCGGTTTCGCTCACGTCATAGGTTTTGACTTCAAAACCGTTGTCTTGCAGGTGCTTGACCCAGTCTTTGCAGCAGCCGCAGGTGGGCGATTTCCAGACCTCGGCCTGTGGTTTGCTGGCGGTTTGGCCGAGGGCGGTGGTGTGCAGCGCCGCGGCACCCAGCAGGGCCACAGCGGATTGAATCAGGGTGCGTCTTTGCATGGTGTTGTCCTTGGTCAGTGGTTGAGTGGAGGTTTCAAGGGGTGGGTGTCACGACAATCTGCCCCGTCATGCCGGCCTGGTAATGCCCGGCAATCAGGCAGGCAAACTTGAACTCGCCGGGGCGATTGAAGGTCCAGATCAATTGGCCGGACCCGCCCGGGGGCACATGGGCCATGTAGGGTTCGTCATGTTGCATGTCAGGAAATTTCACCATCAGGGCGGCATGCGCCTCCAGCTCCTGCGGGGTACCGATGACCAGTTCGTGCATCAGCTTGCCCTTGTTTTTGATGACCAGGCGCACGGTGTCACCGACTTTGACGGTGAAGTTGTCGGGGGTGAAACGCATTTTGTCTGACATGGTGACGGTCACGGTGCGCTGCACCGCGCGGGCGTCGCCGGCAATGCCCCAGTCTTTTTGCTCTTTGACCACCGGGGTGTTGGTCTGGGCGTGGCTTTGATGCCCAAAAGAGGCTCCAGCCCATACCAGTAAAGCGCTGGTAGCTATGGTTTTGATAATTTTCATATTGGATCTTTAGTGGTTGTGCTGACCTGCGCCGGGCTTTTTGACACGCAGTTCAGGTGAGTTTGCGGTGCTGGTGTTGCCCATGGGGGCGGGTTTGGCGCGGGCCGGCGGCGGCAGGTCGTTGGCTGCGTTGGGCAGGGCGCCAGTCCACTCATAAGCCTGCGTGCCGGGTGCCTGTTTGAACCAGCCGGGGTCGGAGTAGTCACCGGGTTTCTGGTTTTTGCGCACCTTGAGCGTGGTGAACATGCCACCCATCTCGATCGGGCCGTAGGGTCCGGTGCCGGTCATCATGGGCAGGGTGTTGTCAGGCAGGGGCATTTCCATCTCGCCCATGTCGGCCATGCCGCGTTCGCCCATGACCATGTACTCGGGCGCTGCGCGCTGGATTTTGGCCAGCAGGCCGCGGTGCTCCACGCCGATCATGTTGGGCACGCTGTGGCCCATGGGGTTCATGGTGTGGTGGCTCTTGTGGCAGTGAAATGCCCAGTCGCCTTCCTCGTCGGCCAGAAATTCGAGCTGGCGCATCTGGCCCACGGCCACATCAGTGGTCACCTCGGGGCAGCGCGCGGCCAGGGGCCAGGGCCCGCCGTCGCTGCCGCTCACCACAAACTCATGGCCGTGCAGGTGGATGGGGTGGTTGGTCATGGTGAGGTTGCCCACCCGGATGCGCACCTTGTCGCCCAGGCGCACATTGAGAGTGTCAATGCCGGGGAAGGCACGGCTGTTCCAGGTCCAGAGGTTGAAGTCCAGCATGGTGTTGGGCTTGGGGGTGCTGGCGCCGGGCTCCACGTCATAGGCGTTGAGCAGAAAACAAAAGTCGCGCTGCACCTCGTCAATCAGCGGGTGTTTGGCCTTGGGGTGCGTCACCCAGAAGCCCATCATGCCCATGGCCATTTGCGTCATTTCATCGGCATGGGGGTGGTACATGAAGGTGCCGGGGCGGCGCGCCTCAAACTCATAGACAAAGGTTTTGCCGACCGGAATTTGCGGCTGCGTGAGGCCACCCACGCCGTCCATGCCGTTGGGCAGGCGCTGGCCGTGCCAGTGCATGGTGGTGTGCTCAGGCAGCTTGTTGGTGACAAAAATGCGCACGCGGTCGCCTTCCACCACCTCGATTGTGGGGCCGGGCGACTGGCCGTTGTAGCCCCACAGGGTGGCTTTCATACCAGGGGCAATTTCGCGCACCACAGGTTCGGCCACCAGGTGAAATTCTTTGACCCCATTGCGCATGCGCCAGGGGCAGGTCCAGCCGTTCAGGGTGACGACCGGGTTGTAAGGGCGACCGGTGCTGGGCACCAGCGGGGGCGCGGTGTTGGCATGCAGCATGGTGACCGGCTCGGGCACGGCGGCCAGGGCGACCCGGCTCACGCTGCTGGCAGCCACAGCGCCCAGGGCGGCACCTTGAAAAAAGTTGCGTCGGTTCATGGTCAGTGGCCTGGGTTGGCGGCGGGGGTGGTGCCCGCAGCGCTGTTGGTGGAAGAGAAGTTGACGACGGCGCCGGTGAGCACCGCCTGCAGGTCGACATAGGCCAGCCACGCGTCGCGCTGGGCTTGGTGGGCCGCGCTCTCGCTTTGCAGGCGGGCGCGGGCGCTGGCCAGCAGGTCCCAGGTGCTTTGCAACATGCCGTTGTAGCGGAGTTGCGTTTCGTCCTGCAGGGCGGTAGTCAGCAAGGCCGCTTCGCGCTGGTGCTGGGCCAGGTCCACTGCGGTGCGGTAGCGGAAATAGGCTTCGCGCGCCTGGCTGCGTGTGGTCACGGCCAAGGTGTGGGCCTGCGCCTGCGCACGGATGGCTCGCTCCAGTGCATGGGTCATGGGCACTTGCCGAGGGTCCAGCACTGGCGTGACGCTGCTCACGCCCAAGGCGGCTTCAGCAGGGCGGCTGGCGGTCTGCAGCGCGGTGTCTACCGCTTGCTGCCACTGGCGCAAGTGCGGCTGGGCCACGCCTGCCGTGGCTTGTT
>CAZLRQ010000030.1:0-15265 GCA_964562035.1 uncultured Rhodoferax sp.
TGTTGAGCCAATGCCGCAGCACATTGACCTGACGCGGACGGCTTAAAGCTTGCACCCGCTGAATCAGGGGCGGCGCCCCAACCGCCACCAGGTCTAGCTCGGCCACCTCAACCAACACGGCCTGGGCCTGGGCCGCGTGCGTCGCACTACGGGCAAAAGTCTCGCGAAACTGGGGAAAGGCACCCGCCAGGGCGGGCAACAGGCGGGCGCGAATGCGGTTGCGGGTGAACCGCTCATCGGTGTTGGTCGGGTCTTCAATGAACGCGATGCCCTGCTCCCGTAACCCCGCTCTGATCTCGGCGGCACCGACCCGCAACAGCGGGCGGTGGTAATGGATGCCGTTGCGCTGCCAATGGGCAGGCATGCCACTGAGCCCGGGCAAGCCGCTGCCCCGGCTCAAGGCGAGCAAGATAGTCTCCACCTGGTCGTCAGCATGCTGCGCAATCGCTATATTTTTAGTAGCTGTAGACGCTTTATCATCTAGGGCTAGAGCCTCAAAAGCCTTATAACGCGCCCGGCGCGCAGCGTCCTCCGGGCTTTGCCCCGGCGCAGGCTTTGCATCGACCCGGCTGACCACCAGTGGCACACCCCACTGCGCGCAAAACGCCTGGCAGTGCTGCTCAAAGTCATCGGCAGCCGCCTGCAGCCCGTGATGAATGTGAATGGCGCTGACCTGCCCGGGCCATTTCCGGGCGCAAGCCACAAGCAACGCGGTTGAATCGGCACCGCCGCTAAAAGCCACTGCCAGCGGCAACGCCGGCTGGAAAGCAGCCATGGCCGCAGACAAGGAGATGGTCACGCCAGACCACGTACCGCGATGACCTGCGCCTGCTCAGCCTTGGGCAATTACTTGCCCACCGCCTTGGTGTCGGTGAAGCGGCCGTAGCTCTGCAAGCGGTCATAGCGCCGGTCCAGCAACTCTTTGGTCTTGAGGTCGCTGACCTGGCGGAAGGCGTCGTTGAGCGCGCGCTTCAAGAATGCTGCCATTTGCTTGTGGTCGCGGTGGGCACCGCCCACAGGCTCGTTCACAATCTTGTCCACCAAGCCCAGCGCTTTCAGCCGATGCGCGGTGATGCCCAGCGCGTCGGCGGCCTCTTGCGCCTTGTCAGAGGTCTTCCACAAAATCGAGGCGCAGCCTTCGGGGCTGATCACCGAGTAAATGGAGTACTGCAGCATCAGCACCTGGTCGCCCACCGAGATGGCCAGAGCGCCGCCCGAGCCACCCTCACCAATGATGGTGGTGATGATCGGCACTTCCAACTGCGCCATCTCGAAGATGTTGCGGCCAATGGCTTCGGACTGACCGCGCTCCTCGGCGTCAATGCCGGGGTAAGCGCCGGGGGTGTCCACAAAGGTGAACACCGGCAGCTTGAATTTCTCGGCGGTTTTCATCAGGCGCAAGGCCTTGCGGTAGCCCTCGGGCTTGCTCATGCCAAAGTTGCGCAGTCCACGCTCTTTGGTGTCACGGCCTTTTTGCTGGCCAAGCACCATGCAAGGCGTGCCGTTGAAGCGTGCCAAGCCACCCACGATGCTCAGGTCATCCGCAAAATGCCGGTCGCCGTGCAGCTCCACAAAGTGGGTGAATATTTCATTCACGTAGTCCAGTGTGTAAGGCCGCTCCGCGTGGCGGGCGATCTTGGTGATTTGCCAAGGCGACAAATCACTGTAGATGTCTTTGGTGAGTTGCTGACTCTTTTTGGTCAACTGGTCAATTTCAGCAGAAATGTCCACAGCAGACTCGGTCTGCACATAGCGCAACTCTTCAATTTTGTTTTCGAGTTCGGCAACCGCTTGCTCAAAGTCGAGGAATGATTTTTTAGCCAACGAATTACTCCAATCAGTGGGGCTGTCAGTAGTCCACCGGCAGCGGGTCCAGCGAGCGCCAAATATACCAAGTCGCCACCGTGCGGTACGGCGCCCAAGCGGCGGCCACTTCGCGCGCATCGCTGCGGCTCACGACTTCACCCGAAAAATAGCTTTGGCTGATGCCATTGATCAACCCGACATCGTCCAACGGCAAGACATTGGGGCGCATCAGGTGAAAAATCAAAAACATCTCGGCCGTCCAGCGGCCAATGCCACGAATCGCCACCAGCTCGTCGATGATGGCCTCGTCGTCCATGGTCTCCCAGGCCTTGACGTGCACTGCCCCATTGTCAAAGTGCAGCGACAAATCCACCAGGTACTCCACCTTGCGCGCACTCAAGCCGGCGGCGCGCATGTCGTCCACCTTGAGCTTGAGCACATTGCCGGGCGTGATCTTTGGGGGCAGCAGGGCAAAACGGTCCCACACCGTCTGGGCGGCCTTGACCGAAATTTGCTGGCCCACAATGCTGCGCGCCAGGGTGACAAACGCGTCACCGCGGGTTTGCAGACGGGCGTCGCCAAACTGGGGGATCAGGCGCTTCATCACCCGGTCTTTTTTCATCAGGTGCTTGCAGGCGTCGGCCCAATAGTCCGGGGTGGCAGGCGCAGACGCTTCGCTTTTAATAGCTACCATCGCTTTACCAGTAAGGGCTGGAGGCCTAAAAGGCTAAAAATCATTGCGCAGCCTCCCAGGTGGTGCCGCTGGCCGAGTCCTTCAGGACAATGCCTTGCGCCAGCAGAACTTGCCGCACCCGGTCCGCCTCAGCAAAGTTCTTGGCCGCTTTGGCCGCCGCACGCTGCGCGATCAGGGCGTCAATGGTGGCGTCGTCCAGCGTGGCGCCCGCTTTCAAAAAGGCTTTGGGGTCGGCCTGCAGCAGTCCCAGGCACCCGCCCAAGGCTTTCAGCAAACCGGCCAACTCAGCAGAACGGGACTTGTTCACTTCAGAGGCCAGGTCAAACAGCACCGCCACCGCTTCAGGGGTGCCAAAGTCGTCGTCCATGGCGGCCTTGAAGCGTGCGGCCAAGGGCTGGTTCCAGTCAATGGCGCTCAAGGTTGCTGGCGCCACCAAGTCCAACGCGGTGTAAAGGCGTTTCAGGGAATTGCGCGCGTCGTCCAGGTGGGCGTCGCTGTGGTTCAGGGCGCTGCGGTAGTGCGCCCGCACAATGAAAAAGCGGGTGGTTTCCGCGTCATAACGCGCCAGGATGTCGCGAATGGTGAAGAAGTTGCCCAGGCTCTTGGACATTTTCTCGTTGTCCCGCGTCACAAAACCGTTGTGCATCCAGACACTGGCCAGCGGTTTGCCGTGAGCGCCCTCGCTTTGGGCAATTTCGTTCTCGTGGTGCGGAAACTGCAAGTCAGCGCCACCGCCATGAATGTCCACGGTGTCGCCCAGCATCTCACCGCACATGGCCGAGCACTCAATGTGCCAGCCAGGGCGGCCCGCACCAAAAACGCTGTCCCACTTGGCCTCAAGGGGCTCGGTGGGTTTGGCAGTCTTCCAAAGCACAAAATCCAGCGGGTCGTCCTTGCCGTCGGCCACGGCCACGCGCTCCCCAGCCCGCAGTTCGTCCAGCGATTTGCCGCTGAGCTTGCCGTAACCGGGGAATTTGCGCACCGCAAAATTAACGTCGCCATTGCCGGACTGGTAGGCCAGGCCTTTGTCTTGCAGTTGGCCAATCAGGCTCAGCATTTGCGGCACAAACTCGGTGGCACGGGGCTCGTGCGTGGGGCGCTCAATGCCCAGCGCGTCGGCGTCCTGGTGCAACGCGTCGACCATGCGATTGGTCAGGGCGCGGATGGTTTCGCCGTTCTCCAGCGCACGTTTGATGATCTTGTCGTCAATGTCGGTCACGTTGCGCACGTAGGTCACGCGCAGGCCGCTGGCTTTCAGCCAGCGCTGCACCACGTCAAAGGCGACCATGGCGCGGGCGTGGCCCAGGTGGCAAAAATCGTAAACCGTCATGCCGCACACGTACATGCGGACATGGCCAGGTTCGAGCGGCGTGAACGGTTCAAGGGCACGCGACAGCGTGTTGTAAATGTGCAAACTCATGAGTATTCAGGACAGCGGCGACTGGGTAGGCAACCGGGTAGCAGTCTCAGTCAAGACCGCGGGCAAAGGGGTAATACAGGCGTCGTGCGGGGGCTTGTAAAACACCGCTTGGACTACAATTATTCTCAGTATAAAGCCCTGTCAGCCCCGTTCAGGCGCATGACGCTCAATGCAGCCCCCTCCCAAAGCGCCATGACCACTGCCTGTTTTTCTGCCCTCTCCCCCCTGCCAAGCCCCTTGTTCAACACCCTGCGAACCTCGCTTTTCAGCGCCCTGCGCTGGTTGTTGCTGGCCCTGAGCTTGACGGCTTTGCAAGCGCAGGCCGACGACTACAGCGCCATTCTGCAGTTGCAGCGCAGCGGCCAATTGACGCAGGCGCTAAGCCAGACCGAAACCCTGTTGGCTGCCAAACCCCGTGACCCGCAACTGCGCTTCATCAAAGGCGTGCTGCAGCGTGACCTGGGCCAGTTGGCGCCGGCCACGGACACCTTCACCCAGTTGATTCGCGAGTACCCGGAGTTGCCCGAGCCCTACAACAACCTGGCCGTGCTGTACGCGCAGCAAAACCAGTTTGACAAGGCCAGAGAGGCGCTGGAAATGGCCATTCGCAACAACCCCGGCTACGCCGTGGCGCACGAAAATCTGGGCGATGTGTACGCCAAGCTGGCCAGCCTGGCCTACAGCCAGGCGCAGAAGCTGGACCCGGCCAACGCCAGCGTCACGCCCAAGCTCAACCTGCTCCGTCAACTGCTTAACACTGGAAAAAACTGAATGAAATTGACAGGTTTTAAGGCGCTAGCCCCCGCCCTGCTTGCGGGAGTAGCTCTATTTTCGATAGCAACCAGCACGCTGGCGCAAGACGCGACCAAGGTCAAGTTCGCCACCACCGCGGGTGACTTTGTCGTCGAGGTGTACCCCGACAAAGCCCCCAAGACCGTGGCCAACTTTTTGCAATATGTGACCGACAAGCACTATGACGGCACGATTTTCCACCGCGTCATTGACAACTTCATGGTGCAAGGCGGCGGCTTTGATGCCAAGTATGTGCAAAAGAGCGTTCGCGCCCCTGTGGTGCATGAAGGCCGTGAGGCATTGGCCAAGGGTTTGAAAAACACCGTGGGCACGCTGGCCATGGCCCGCACCAACGACCCGCAGTCGGCCACCGCCCAGTTTTTCATCAACGTGAAAGACAACGCTTTTCTAGACCCCAGCGCCCAGTCTTATGGCTACACCGTGTTTGGCAAAGTCGTGAGCGGCCTGGACGTGATCCAGAAAATCAAGACCACGCCCACCGGTTCGGGCGGCCCCTTCCCGACCGACGTGCCCAAAACCCCCATTCTTGTCAACTCTGCAACCCTGGTGAAATAAATCATGAGCAACCCCCAAGTCGAACTCCACATTGCCAACTACGGCGTCATCACGCTTGAACTCGACCAAGACAAAGCCCCCAAAACCGTGGCCAACTTTTTGAGCTACGTGAACAAGGGCCACTACAACAACACCATTTTTCACCGCGTCATTCCCGGTTTCATGGTGCAAGGCGGCGGCATGGAGCCAGGCATGAAGGAAAAGAAAGGCGACAAGCCGATCGACAACGAAGCCAACAACGGCCTGAAAAACCTGAACTACACCGTGGCCATGGCCCGCACTGGCGACCCGCACTCTGCTACCGCCCAGTTTTTCATCAACGTGGCGGACAACGGCTTCCTGAACCACACCGCTATTTCCCAGCAAGGCTGGGGCTACGCCGTGTTCGGCAAAGTGGTGTCGGGCACCGAGGTGGTGGACAAAATCAAGACCGTCAAAACCAGCCGCAAGGGCTACCACGACGACGTGCCTGTGGAAGACGTGATCATCGAAAAGGCTGTGGCCCTTTAATATGACCCCCACCGAGCCCAGGACCCCGGCGCCCGCTGCGGTGCCGCCCTGGCCGGTGTTGCTGGCGCCCACGCACTGGCGCCAAATCGATTTCATCTCAGACCTGCACTTGCAGGCCAGCGAGCCCGCCACCTTTCAGGCCTGGCAACACACCCTGCAAACCACCAGCGCAGACGCACTGTTCATCCTCGGCGACCTGTTTGAAGTCTGGGTGGGCGATGACGTGGCCACCTCGCTGGCGGTCAGCAGCTTTGAGGCCCAGTGCGGCCGGGTACTGCAGGCCACGGCGCAGCGCCTGCCGGTTTTTTTCATGCACGGCAACCGCGACTTTTTGCTGGGCCCGGCCTTTGCGCGTGCCTGCGGCATGACCCTGCTGGCAGACCCGACGGTGCTGCGCCTGGGGGATGAACGCTATTTGTTATCGCATGGCGACGCCTTGTGCCTGGACGACACGGATTACCTGCAGTTTCGCACCCAGGTGCGCAGCGCTGACTGGCAAGAGGCGTTTTTAAGCCAGCCACTGGCACAACGCCAAGCGATAGCCCGTGATCTGCGCGCGCAAAGCGAAACGCGCAAACGCAGTGGCGTAGCCTATGCCGATGTTGACGCGCAGGCGGCACGCGATTGGCTGCAGACCGCCAACGCCCGCACGCTGATTCATGGGCACACGCACCGCCCGGCTGACCATGACTTGGGTGAAGGGCTGCGTCGCATCGTCTTGAGCGACTGGGATGCAGGTGCACAGCCGCCCAGGCAGCAAGTGCTCAGTCTGCACCGGCAGAGTAGCGACACAGAATTCGCCCAAACATCGGTTTGGCACATGTCACGCCACTGACCGATATTGACAAACCATAAAAAAATCCCGGCGGCACCGGGATTTTTTTGGTTTACGCCGGGCGAAGCCCGGTTGGCGTGAAGGCCGACCCACGCCGGCCTTCACAGCTTGCGCGATCAGGGCTTCAGCAGCACTTTCAGCACGTTTTGCAGGCGGCGCGCGTTGGCCGCATCAAAACCACTGGCCAACGCAGTGGCCGCATCCTGACCCCAGGTTTGCACCGGGGCGGGGTCGTTGCGCTTGGTGAGCAACTGCAACTGCAGCATGCGCCGGGCGCTCAGGTGCTCGGCGGGGGTGGGCATTTCAGACGCCATTTCAAGACGCAACAAAGCGGTGGCGGCATCGCCCGCGGGCGCTTGGCCCAAGGCTTTGGTCCAGGCGCTGCGCGTGGCCGCGGTCACGCGGTTGCCCAGCTCTTGCGCGGACGGTACTTGCGCGGCATCACGGTGCTCCCAGGCCGCCAGCAACTGGGTGAGCGCTTCACCGTGGGCTTGAGCGGCCAGTTTGCGCAAGGCGAACTGGGCTTGTTCCAGCGCATCACGCTGAGCGCGGAAGGCGGTGTCGCCCAAACGGGGCGCTTCGCTCCAGCCACCGGCGGTGCCGTCACGGCCATCGCGGCGGGGTCCGCGATCGTCCGTGCGGCCGGCAAAGCCGCCATCACGGGGGCCACGACCGGCATCGCGCCCGCCATCACGGCCACCGTCTTTGCGGTCGCCAAATTTACCGCCCCGGCCCACAGGCGCAGGCTCGGCCTTGCGCATGCCAGGGCGATCGTCGCCGCGCACCGCCACCACAGGTTTGGGGGCGGCCTTGGGAGCGGCCACAGTTTCGGCAGGGGCTGCCGTGTCCGTGGACGCTGCGCTCTCACCATCAGCCACAGTGTCGGCAGCTTCTGCAGCGTCAGACGCAACAGCTTCGTTTTCGATAGCTACCGGGGCAGGCTCCACGGGGGCTAGCGCCATATTTGATGCTTCAGCTTCGGTGGCCGCCTGCACGGCCGCCTTGGCTTGTGCCTGACCGCGCAAGGCGGCTTCGAGCGCGCTCATGGCGCTGCGAATGGCTTGGGCGTCGCCCGAGGCGTTGGCGGCTTGTAGCGCCTTGGCAGCGTCCAGCACCACGCGGTCACGCTCACCCAGGGCCGCATCGGCCTTTTCGCGTTCAGCAGTCTTGCGGTTGAAGGCCTCGTCAATCGGCTTGCGGAACGCGTCCCACAGCTTTTGCTCCTGGCGGCGGTCGATCGGCACGCCATGGGCCTCGGCCTGCCAGCGCTGCTGCAGCGCCTTGACCGCGTCAATGCGCAACTCGGGCTGCGCACCCAGCGCTTTGGATTCTTCAATCATGGCGTGGCGCAAGGCCAGGCTCTGCTTTTGCAGGGTTTCCAGTGGCTCGGCCGCATTGCTGATAGCCGCTTTCCATAGCGGTTGCAACTCGGCAAACGCCTTTTCGCCCACATGGCCGCTGTCGCGCCAGCGGTCGCCAAACTGGTGCAGGATGCGGTTGAACCCCTTCCAGTCGTTGTCCAGCGCGGTGCGATTCGCCGCGGCCCAGGCGTTGACTTCTTCAATCAAGGCCAAGCGGTGCGCGCGGTGCTCGGCGGACTCGGCCTTGACCTTCTCCAGCCACACTTCCACAATTTTGTGGGCTTCGTTGCAAGCCTCATCAAAGCGCTTCCACAACGCATGGTTGGGCACGCCACCCTGGTCGGTTTGTTTCCACTGGTCGCGCAGGGTGCGCAGGCTTTCCTGCATCTTGCGCCCGCCAATGGCCTGGCCGTCCGGGCGCTTGAGCAGGCCCTCGGCCTTGGCTACCAGTTCTTCGCGCAACTGGTCGGCGCGCCAGCGCTGCCAGCCTTCCAGCTCGCCGGCCGCCGCCAAGGCGGCGTGGGCCTGGTTTTCCAGCTTGTCGTCAATGATCTTGCCAAACTCTTTGAGCGCATTGCGCAGGGCAGCGGCCGCACCGGCGCTGGCCTTGCCGTGGCCTTCGGCCACTTCTTGTTCCACTTTGGTCAGGGCATCGCGCACCGCCGTGGTGGCTTGGGCCTTGACTTCAGGGTCCATCTTTTGTTTTTGGGGCTTGGCAGCGGCTTCCAGCGGAATGCCACGCACCACGCGCAACTCGTCTGCCCACACGGGCACGGGGGGCAGCGGCGCCGCCGCATCTGCTGCCGCCGCAACGGCTTGGGCCAACGCGGCCTTGAAAGCGTCCCACACCACCAGCAACTGGGCGCGTGAGGCGTCCAGCAACGGGGGAAACTTGGCGTCCACGCTGGTCCAGTTGGCGTCGCTTTGCAAAGCGGTGGCCTGGGCTTGCCAGTGGTCCACATCGGTGTGCAAGCCTTCCAGCACGGCTTGCGCGTCGCGCCAAGGCTTGGTGGAGAGCACCTCAATGCGCTGCGCCAGCAACACAGCGGCTTCGCGCTGCACTTGCACGCGGTGCTGCAGGTCTTCAATGACCTTGACGCGGTCGCTGAGCTGGGTTTTGAGGACGGAGAGTGGCTCTTTGCTGAGTGGTGCGCCGGCTTTGGCGGCGTCACGCTGCCAGGCCAGGGCGTCGGCAATGTTGAGCTTGCCCACGGCCAGCAGGGCCTGCGCCTTGTCAGCCCACTCCTGGGCGATGGACTCTTGCGTGCGGCTGCGTTTGATTTCATCCAGCTTCTCGCGCAGCAACTTGGCGGCGCCCTTGTCCTTGCCACTCAGGTCCTTGAACACCGCCTGAATTTGCTCGGCACTGGGCGCGCTGGCCAGCCACTCACGCACACGCGACATGCGCTCACCCGAGGTTTGGGCGGAAAAAACGCCATGGGTCAGGGCATCCAGCGGATGGGCTTCAGCGGTTTTGGCAGGGGCTTGTGTCACTTCGGTGGCTTGAGCAGTTTTGTTGGAGGACGTAAAAGGAAACATGGATGGCAGACGCAAAAATAAAAACACCCGTCGAATTACAAACGGGGCAGAACCGTTATTTTCGCCGCTATTTCAAGCGGCGCCCAAAAGACGATGACGAGACTTTGTGAAATGCCTACGGCGCGCTCAAATTCAAGTCCGCCCGGGGCTGCCAATCGGCCCCCGCCGGCACGGCTTTGGCGGCACCCAAAAAAAGCCTCTCCAGCGGTAACTGGCGCGAGGCCAGGTAGTCGCGCACCGCCAAACCGCGCTGCACAGCCAGCTCGCGCATGGCGTCTTCGGTGGCGGGCACATTTGCCAGCAGCAAGGCCTCCATCTCGGCCACAGGCAGGTCTTTGGCCAGCCCGACCAGGTTGCGGGGCTTGGCAAAGTCAGCGCGTTTGTAGGCGGCCTTCAGCAAAGCAGGGTATTCGGCGGGGGTGACCGCTTCATCCGGCACCACCTTCGGGGCACCCGAGGCGTTGGCTGACGACGCGCCAGGGCTGACCACCGCGGCGCGGCGCTTCTCGGCTTGCACCAGGGCGGTGAGTCGCTCCCGACGGTAACCTTCGGCCTCAACGGCCAGGCTGGCAGTGCCCACCACGGTCATTTTCAGCGCCGGGCGGGCCAGCAAGGCGCTCACTACCTTGTCCAGGCCACCCGTCGCCTCGGGCGTCAGCCGGGCCGAGCCCGGTGCGAAGCTCACCTGGCTGAGCTCATCCCCCCCACCGCCAAAGGCACTGGCCAGCAGGCTGAACGGCGCGGTGATGGCCTTGGCCACCAGATTGACGATGAGCTTGAAAACAATCGGCGCGAGCCGGAACTGCGGGTCGTTCAAGGAGCCACTGACCGGCAGGTTGATGTCAATCACCCCGTTGCGGTCTGCCAGCAGCGCCACGGCCAGCTTGACCGGCAGACTGGCCGGCGCGCCTTCCACCCTATCGCCAAACACCAGTTGGTTGAGCACGATGTTGTTGCTGGCGGTGAGTTGGCCGTTGGGCTCGATCAGGTAGCCCACATCCACGCTCAGCTTGCCGCGCTCGATGCCATGCCCGGCGTGGCGCACCGCGTACATGCTGAGCGGCGGCAGCTCCAGGTCACGCACTTTGCCGGTGATGTCCAGCGCCACCGGCGTGGCCAGGGGGTTGACCTTGCCCACAATCTCCAGCGAAGCCGTGCCCTCGGCCCGCCCGCGCAAGGCCAGGTCGGCCAGCAGCACACCACCATCGGGCTGGGCCTGCGAGGAAAACGCGCTGAGCGTGCCCTGCAGTTCGGTCAACTGGGTTGAGTAACTGGGCTTGATGAAGCGGTCCGAAAAATAAACACGCCCGCCCTGCAAGCGGACCGGACCGAAGTGCACCACCGCAGGCAACGCCGGTTTTTGGTCATTTAGGGCTGTAGCCCCCGTGTTTATTGCACCAGTAGCTACTAATTCAGGAGTCTTCACATCGGCCGTGTCGCTTGCTGCGGGCCGGGCGACATCTTGCAGATTGAGCCGGCCACGCTCATTCAGAATCAGCCGGGCAAAAAAGTCACTCAGCACAGTGTCGCCCACCGCCACGGTGGTCGCGGTGCCGGGCGCCATGGCCAGCGCCACGCCGCGCAGGCTCAAGGCCTTCCAGCTCAACAACTCATCCCCACGCGGGTCGACCGCAGCCACAGGGGCAGCACCAGCCGGCGCATCAGGGGCCAAGCCGGTCAGGCGGGTGCTGGACTGAAAGTCTTCAATCACCGCATCGCCATTGACCTTGACCACCGGGCCCGCCGCTGAGTCCGCATAACTCACCTGCCCTTTGAAACTGGCGTCCGCCCGCTGCAAATCGAGGTTCACGGCCTCCGCCCAATAGGCCTCAAAAGCATGCACGGGCAGCCGAACCGCGTCGACTTTGCCCTGCACTTTGAGCGGACTCAAGCCCACGCTGCCTTGCCAACCCAAGCGACCGGGCGCGTGGTCACCCTGGCGAATTTGGGTGTTGAACTGCGCCAGCCAGGGCTTGCTGCCGGTGGTGCTGACGTCTTTGAGGTTCAGTGACAAGGCCGACAAGTCAAAGGCCACGGGCCGGGCCAGCGCGTCATCCTGAAACGCCAGCGCACCGCCACGCACTTGCACCTCGTTCAAGGCCACCGCCCAGGGCTTGGCAGCTGGTGCTGCGCTCTTTTTAGTGGGCGCAGCGGCCGCCTTGATGGGGGGCGATTTAAGCCAGGCGTCCACCATCCAGCGGCCCTGGGCATCACGCGTCACCTTGGCCTGCGGCTGCGTCAGCTGCAGTTGCCCCACCGTCACGGTCTGCGGACCGACGCTTAACTGCACTTTGGAGAGTGCCAGTTGCTTCACGCTGGCCAAGCGGCTTTTGCCTTGGGTCAGGGTCACGTCATTGACGCTCAATTCGCTGGCCTGCATCTGCAATGCGTCCGGCTGGATGCCATCGGGGCTGGCCGCCCAGTCGACACGCAGTACTGCATTGAGCGTGCCTGCCAGTCGGGGGGTGAGGTGCTGGGCCAGGTAAGGCGCCGCCAACCCCAGCGGCCAACCGTCCACCTGCGTATCAACCTGCGCCATCTGGCCGGTTGCGCTGCCTTTGAAACTCAGGCGGCTGGGCGGCAGCACTGCGTGGTTGGCAGCCAGTGAGGCATCCTGGCCGACAAGCTGCGCCTCGCCCTCAAACAGCAGGGGCTGGGCCCAAGGCAAGACGATGCCGTGAGCCTGCAGCGTCAACTTATTCAAACCGAGGCGTGCTGCGGGGGCCGTCCCGGCGTCGGTCCATTCCACCTTACCGTCATTCAATCGGACCTCGTCCACCTTGATCGACCAGCCATTTTCAGCATCATTTAGGGCTCTAGCCCCCGTCCCCTCTGCTTTGGTTGCTATTTTTTCAGCAGCTTTACCGGGCTGCATCAATGTCAACCAATCCAGTTGCCCTGAGGCGCTGCGGCCCACGGCCAGCCGTGGCGCAGAGAGTTCCACCGCCGCCAGGTGAACCGTCCGGGCCAGCGGCTGAACATCGGTCAGGGTGAGCTTGAGTTGATCAAAGCCCAGCAGCTCTTGCGATGACTTGTTCAACACGCTCACCTGGCTGGCCTGCACCGAGCCACTGAGCTTGACTGACGCTTCAGTCGACTGCTCAAAAACCACCTTCAGGTCGGCATTCAAGCGGGCCTGTGCCAACTTGACTGGCAGACTGGCAGGGGCATAGGCCAGGTACGGCGCCAAGTCCATGTCAACCAGCTTGAACACGGCGTCCGTCTTGCGCGTCGGGTCAAAGGGCATGGTCTGCGCACTGGACTCAAAGCGACTGCCGTTGAGCACAAAGGCCAACCGGGGCTGAACCAAAACGGTTCTTTGAGAAGCCAAATTACTCAAAAAAGGCAACTGAAGCTGCAAGTCGCGCAGTTCATGCTTTTTGCCTACCGCCGCATCCGTGAAATCGAAACTGCCTTGCGTCAACACCAGGTTGTAAAGCGCAAATTTGAGCAGTTCTGCCTCGGACGAGTCAGGCTGGGCCGGGTCTTTTTGAGTCAGCAAGGCCCCAATATCGTCCACGTCATAACGCCCTTCACCCAAGTGGGTCAGGCTCACGTGCGGCGTGTCAATGATGAGCGCGTCCACCACCGGGGCCAGTCGCACCAAGGACTGCAACTCGGCATCTATATAGAGACGCTCAATGGCCACCTGGGGCGATGAGTCGGCCGCCCCAGTCGCACGCGCAATAGCCAATTGATGCACTGACAACTCCAGCGACCAAGGCTTGAATTCCACACGGCCCACACGGACCTGCCGCCCCAACTGCTCACCCAGCCGCCGCTCAATCTGGTCCTTGGCCAACCACGGCACCAACAGCCAACTGGCCAACCACAGCACTGCGACGGTCGCAACCAGCCCGGCTACACGGCGACTCCATTTGTTTTGCTTGAATAAATTGAAATTCATGGCGCGAATTTTCAACCAACGCGGACAAGCCACGCCACACCAGCCCACCAAAAATAAACGTTTGCGCGGCAATAAATGCCGACTATCAGAATATCAAATCAATTTGATATGGTTGACTTGATATATTCAGACCCCTAGAATCCGCCGACCTCAGCACATGTCTGGGGAAAACCCGTACCCGCTGCCGATCCCGGCATATTCAAATCTCTGCACAACGCACGACACAAATCGCAGGATATTGATAGCGTACCAACCCAAACGAGGGGTTGCCCACCGTGAACTGCTTGCAGCTCCGAGACGAGGCCCCGCGCGAACGAAGGAAGAGCTATGAACGCGTCAGAAAAATTGAACTCGGGCCTGCGATCTATCGCATCAGGCATCACCCGAGGATTCTTTGAAATCACCCACAACAGCTTTGCCCTGATCGGCCTGGCTGTAATTTTTGCAGCCATCACGTTGACGGCCCGGCCCGAACTGCGCCAGATGGGCGAAGGCAAGTTGTTCGACTGGCTTCAAACCCGGCAGGTCGCCTTGACGGGCCTGACCACCGAACTGGATGCCGTTGAACGTGCCACCGCCAGCAATCCACACAGCCTGCCCAAGCAGCAAGCCGATGTGGCGTTTTGGCTCAGCAAGAAATACAAAGTAGCACCCGAACCGCTGAGCGCCTTGGTCGCTGAAGCGTATGAAGTTGGCCGCCGTGCCAAACTGGACCCCACGCTGATTTTGGCGGTGATGGCCGTTGAATCGCGCTTCAACCCCTTTGCCCAAAGCCCTGTGGGCGCGCAGGGTCTGATGCAAGTCATGACCAAAGTGCACAGCGACAAGTACGACAACTTTGGCGGAAAACTGGCTGCGTTTGACCCTCTGTCCAACCTGCGCGTGGGCGTCAAAGTGCTGCAAGACTGCATCAAACGCGCAGGCTCTCTGGAAGGCGGTCTGCGGTACTACGTGGGCGCAGCCAATTTGGCCAGTGACGGCGGCTACGCCGCCAAGGTCATGTCGGAATACGCCCGCCTTGAAATGGTAGCCACGGGCCGGAAGATCAACATTCAACCTCAGCAAGTGGCCGTGCCTGCGGGCTCCGCCATGGAGAAGGATGTGTTGGAAGAAGCCATTGTTGATGGTGTCACTGACCCAGTGGTCGTCCTTCTGAAGTCTTGACACCAAGCCTTACCCGGAGGGCTGAACTGCCCTTCAGTTAAACTCAAACCGTACGCGACTGGCGATAGGCGCATGGCCCTGCAAAGGTAGCCAGCGCTGAAGTGGACACACCACAGGGGAGCGTACCGCATGGCCGGTCAGGTTCATGCGATCAGCCGTTCGCCTGGGCAGCCCTGGTGTTACTCCGTGTAGCACTCAGGCCCGATGTCTTTAAGGACTGCCATGTTCAACCGAAATATTCTCATCGAGCAAACTGATCCTGAGCTGTTTGCAGCCATTACCGCTGAAAACGCCCGCCAGGAACACCACATCGAACTGATTGCCAGCGAAAACTACGCCTCGCCCGCCGTCATGGCCGCGCAAGGCACCCAGCTCACCAACAAGTACGCTGAAGGCTACCCCGGCAAGCGCTACTACGGCGGCTGCGAATTTGTCGATGTGGCCGAGCAACTGGCCATTGACCGCATCAAACAAATTTTTGGTGCTGATGCGGCCAACGTGCAACCGCATTGCGGTGCATCGGCTAACGAAGCAGTTTTTCTGGCTTTCTTGAAGCCTGGCGACACCATCATGGGCATGAGCCTGGCTGAAGGCGGTCACCTCACACACGGCATGGCGCTCAATATGAGCGGCAAATGGTTCAACGTGGTGAGCTACGGCC
>CAZLRQ010000031.1:0-15197 GCA_964562035.1 uncultured Rhodoferax sp.
GAAACCGCGGCTCACCCAGCAACCCGAGGTTGGTGCTGGACACCAGCACCAAGGCCTTGATGCGCGCACTCCCTGCCTCACCCGTCATCTCGTCGTCCAACCCCTCAATCCAGGTGACGGCACGCTGGGTACGAACGCTGCGAAATTGCTGTTGGCTAGGTCGCTCTGGATTGAGCTGGTAGCGCGACTGGCCCGCAGCGGCAATCAACCGCCCGGAGGCGCTCCACAGTATGAGGTCAGTTGCGCCCATTTGTTCGCGCGCGCGCTCCAGCGGCAATGCAGCGCTGATATCGGGCGTATCAGCCAGTTGGGACGCCGAGGCGCGCGCCTTGCTGGTCAAGTCATTGGACAGAGTTTCCAGCGTCACCCGCCCCAGATTGATGCCGGCTTCCAGCGCCCCTTCCACCTTGACATCAAACCAGCTCTCGATGGAACGGGACACAAACTGATATGACACCACATAAATCAACACGCCAGGCGCAAAACCGGCCAGCGCAAATACAGCCGCCAACTTCACCAGCAGACGACTACCAAACTTGCCCTGGCGCAAACGTTTAACAAGGCGATAAGCAATCCAGACGATGACCAGCAACAAACAAGTGGCCACCACGACATTGAGTGCAAACAACCGAGCGTAATTGCGCTCGTACATCTCACGATTGGTAGTCGCCTGAGTCAACAAAAATAGTAAAACCAATCCCACAGCGACCATGGCGGCCAAGCCGGCACCCACGGCCCAACGAGTGGCTCGCGGATTTTTGAAGGAAAACCTGGTTTTTGAATCCGTCGCTGTTGTGGCAGTGCTCACGGCGCGCCCTCCAAGACCAGGACTTGAGTGATAGCGGCGGAGACGATCCAATCAGACTGACCCAATGTGCCGATTTGCAAGGGCCTGGGTAATTGCGAGGTATCGAGCTTGAAACTGAATTCAAGCCTGTGGCCGTAAGCCGGGTTGACATCCGTCGAGTTTGCAATTTTCCAGCGTGATAGGCGCTGCATAGCCGCCAGCGCGTCACTCAATGAATCAAAGTTCTGGCTCAGGGCCATGCCAAGCCCTGTACTGGTAATCCTGGTTGAGGCCACATTCAGCCGCCAGCGTCGTGTCAAGGGCTGGTAGGCCAGTCGCATGTGGCGCTCGGAGTGCGCGACTCTTTTATTCATCCAATACCAGCGTTCACGCAACACTTCTGCTTCCGCCACAAAAAAGATGGCAACCCCTTTGAGCAAGGCATCTTCCACCGCAGAGGACAGATCAAAATCGACTTGGGTCGACAGAACAACAGCCTCGTCCACACGCTCAACACGCAGTGGCCCGACCTCTGCCAATCGGACCTGCGACTGAACCGCTGCTGACCAACTCAAGAGCAGCAAGCTACACGCAACCAACCCGATCAGATCAAGCCTGATGTTTTTCAAGAAGGGCGTAATAAAAGCCGTCATGGTCACTGTTCGAATTGTCCGGGAAGTCCCCTCCCTCAGCCGCACCGTGGGGCATCAAATGTCCGGGCGAAGGCCGTAAAGTGGCGTCGGTGTTGTGCGCAAGGAACGTTTGAATCTGATCAGCCCCCTCTGCCTTGAATACAGAGCAAGTGCAGTACAGCAATCGCCCCCCCGGTCGAACCAGCGGCCAAAGGGCCTTCAGTAAATTCGCCTGTATTTTGACCAGTTGCGCAATATCGGTGTCACGACGCAACCACCGTACATCCGGGTGACGGCGCACGATACCGGAAGCGGAGCACGGCGCATCCAACAACACCGCGTCAAATGGCAGGCCATCCCACCAGGCGGGCACATCCGCGGCATCCGCCACCAACACCTGGGCCTTCAGCGCCAAACGCTGCAAGGTTTGATGAATGCGCTCACAGCGCACCGGATCAATCTCCAGCGCCGTGACCTCGCAATCCAACAACTCCAGCAAATGTGCGGTCTTTCCACCCGGTGCAGCACAGGCATCCAGCACGCGCAAGGGGGGACCAGCGGAAATCATGCCCGACAGCAGCAGCGGCGCGGCCATTTGGGCCGCTGAATCTTGCACAGAGACCGCACCGGTCGCAAACCCGGGCAGCATCTGGACCGGCTTGGCTTGATCCAGGGAAATGCCAGACGGCCCGGTAGCATGGCCAAAAATGCCCACATCCTTCAGCGCAAGAAGATAGTCGGAAACGCTGGATTGGCGGCGATTCACACGCAGCGTCATCGGTGCCTGGCGGTTGTTCGACGCCAAAATGGCCTGCCACGCTTGGGGCCAATCTCGCTGAAGCCGATCAATCCACCATTTAGGATGGTTCCAGACGGCCACGGGCTTCTTGTCGGTGATGGCCACCAGCGCCTCGCGTTCACGCAAAAAACGCCGCAAACAGGCGTTGATGAAACTGGCCTGCGCTTGGGTCGCGGCATCACGTTTGGCGGCCTCAACGGCTTGATTTACCAGCGTGAACACTTCGTAAGGCGCATCTGCCTCACACCAAGCCAATGCCAGCGCGGTGCACAGCAGGGCATCGGCTGGCGGGGGCGGGGTGCGACTGGCCAAGAGTTGCCGCAGCGCTTCAGCGCGCCCCAGCGAACGCAACACATGAAAAGTGAGCGACTGAACGCCCGGACGCAACTCGCCGGAAACGCGCTCTAACGCGGCTGTTCCCGAAACGCCGGAACGGATAGCGAGCAGCACGGAAGCAGCGGACTGCAACTGCCGCCACAAAGGAATTTTTTGCTCTGGAATGGTCATGCTTGAATCTTTGGACGCCACAATGAAAACGCCTCAAGCCCCGGGCAGGGCTTGAGGCGCTATTTTGTCAACAGCAGCGCGGATTACTCGGCAGCCGTTCCCTCACTGGCTTCTGAGGTTTCCACATCACCGGCCAACTCTGCGGCTTCTGACTCGGCAATGGCGCGGCGCTCGGCGTCGTCCATGTTCTCGCGAACCTTGCGCGCTTCGTGGTAGGCCAAACCGGTACCGGCGGGGATCAGACGGCCCACGATGACGTTTTCCTTCAAGCCACGCAACTCGTCGCGTTTGCCCATGATGGCGGCCTCGGTCAGCACACGGGTGGTTTCCTGGAAGGAAGCCGCGCTGATAAAGCTGTCGGTGGACAACGATGCCTTGGTGATACCCAGCAACAAATTGGTGAATGTTGCGGGAATCTTGCCCTCGGCACGCAAAGCGTCATTGGTGTTGAGCATTTCAGAACGTTCCACCTGCTCACCGTTGATGTAAGTTGAGTCCCCTGCAGCTTCCACCACCACACGGCGCAACATCTGACGAACAATCACTTCGATGTGTTTGTCGTTGATCTTCACACCCTGCAAACGGTAAACGTCCTGCACTTCGTCGACGATGTAGCGGGCCAATTCTTCTGAGCCCAGCAAGCGCAAGATGTCTTGCGGATCAGCCGGGCCATCCACCACACTCTCGCCCTTGTTGACGACCTGACCTTCGTGCACCAGGATGTTCTTTTCCTTCGGCACGAGCTCTTCCCAAACGGCGCCTTCCGGATCGGTGATCTGGAGACGGATCTTGCCTTTGGTCTCTTTACCGAACGACACCGTACCGGTCATCTCGGCCAACACACCCTTGTCTTTGGGTGAACGGGCTTCGAACAACTCGGCCACGCGTGGCAGACCACCCGTAATGTCTCGAGTTTTCTGGCCTTCGATAGGAATACGGGCCAACACCTCACCTGGGTTCACATCTTGACCATCACGCACCTGCACCAAGGCGCCAACCGGGAATCCGATCGTCACAGAATGGTCGGTACCAGGAATTTTGACTTCATTGCCTGAGGCGTCAATCAACTTAACCTGCGGACGAATCACCTTGGTGGAACCACGGCGCTTCGGATCAATGACCACCAGCGTGGACAGACCGGTTACTTCATCGACCTGCTTGGCGACCGTCAGACCTTCTTCCACATTTTCAAAGTGCGCCTTACCGGCGAACTCGGTAATGATGGGGCGGGTCAGCGGATCCCAGTTGGCGAGAATGGCGCCAGACTTGATGGTCTGATCCGCTTTGACTGTCAACACCGCGCCGTAAGGCACTTTATGACGCTCGCGCTCACGGCCATGCTCGTCGTGAATGACGATTTCACCGGAACGGGAAATCACCACCAGCTCCTTCTTGCCGTTGGTCACATAGCGCATGGTGGCGTTGAAGCCAATATTGCCGTTGGACTTGGCTTCCACGCTGGACGCAATGGCAGCACGTGACGCTGCACCACCGATGTGGAAGGTCCGCATGGTCAATTGGGTACCGGGCTCACCGATGGACTGCGCAGCAATCACACCAACAGCTTCACCGCCATTAACCAAACCACCGCGACCCAGATCGCGGCCATAGCACTTGGCACAAATACCGAAGCGAGTTTCACACGTCAGCGCCGTACGAACCTTGACTTCGTCCACACCCGCCACTTCGAGTTCGTCGATCAAATCCTCATCCAGCATCGCGCCGGCCGGGAACAGCACGGAACGGTTTTCTGGATGAAGAATGTCATCGGCCGCAGTACGACCCAAGATGCGATCACGCAAGGACTCAATGACCTCACCGCCTTCGACGATGGCGCGCATCAGGTAGCCCGCATGGGTGCCGCAATCCTGCTCGGTCACCACCAAGTCCTGAGTCACGTCCACCAGACGACGGGTCAGGTAACCCGAGTTCGCCGTCTTCAACGCCGTATCCGCCAAGCCTTTACGCGCACCGTGGGTGGAGATGAAGTACTCCAACACGTTCAAACCTTCCCGGAAATTGGCGGTGATAGGCGTCTCGATGATGGACCCGTCGGGCTTTGCCATCAAACCGCGCATACCCGCCACCTGGCGAATCTGCGCTGCAGAACCGCGGGCACCGGAGTCGGCCATCATGTAGATGGAGTTGAACGATTCCTGATCGACTTCGTTGCCGTGACGGTCAATGACCTTTTGCTTGGACAACTGGGCCATCATCACCTTGGACACTTCGTCGCCCGCCTTACCCCAGATGTCCACCACCTTGTTGTAGCGCTCACCGGAAGTCACCAAGCCGGAGGTGTACTGCTGGGCGATTTCCTTGACTTCGGTTTCGGCACGCGCAATGATCCCGACCTTTTCTGTGGGCACCAGCATGTCATCGATACAGATCGAAATGCCAGCCTTGGTCGCTAGACGGAAGCCGTATTGCAGCAGCTTGTCGGCAAACACCACAGTCTCTTTTAAACCGCACTTGCGGAACGAGACATTGATCAGCTTGGAGATTTCCTTTTTCTTCAACGCCTTGTTGATGTTGGAGAAAGGCAAGCCCTTTGGCAAGATTTCGGACAGCAAGGCGCGACCTGCCGTGGTTTCCCACAATTTGGTCGATGGCACCAACTCGCCAGTTTCCTTATTCTTGGTGTACTCGGTCAAACGGACATTGATGCGCGCAGCCAACTCGACTTCACCCGCGTCAAAAGCGCGCTGAACTTCGCCGATGTCGGAGAAGATCAGGCCCTCGCCTTTACCGTTGATCCGGTCACGGGTGGTGTAGTACAGGCCCAACACCACGTCTTGCGACGGCACAATGGAAGGCTCGCCATTGGACGGAAACAACACATTGTTCGACGCCAGCATCAAGGTGCGGCACTCGACCTGCGCTTCCACCGACAAGGGCACGTGAACAGCCATCTGGTCACCGTCGAAGTCGGCGTTAAAGGCCGCGCAAACCAGCGGGTGCAGTTGAATGGCCTTGCCTTCGATCAGGATGGGCTCAAAGGCCTGAATGCCCAAACGGTGCAGCGTAGGCGCACGGTTCAACATCACGGGGTGCTCTTTGATGACCTCTTCCAGAATGTCCCACACCACCGGGGTGCCGGATTCAACTTCCTTCTTGGCAGCTTTGATGGTGGTCGCAATGCCCATGGCCTCCAGGCGCGCGAAGATGAAAGGCTTGAACAACTCAAGCGCCATCAATTTCGGCAAACCGCACTGGTGCAGTTTGAGCGTGGGGCCCACCACAATCACGGAACGACCGGAGTAATCCACGCGCTTGCCCAGCAAGTTCTGGCGGAAACGTCCTGACTTGCCTTTGATCATGTCAGCCAAGGACTTGAGTGCACGCTTGTTAGCGCCGGTCATGGCCTTGCCCCGACGACCATTGTCCAGCAAGCTGTCCACAGCCTCTTGCAGCATGCGCTTTTCGTTGCGCGCGATGATTTCGGGCGCTTTCAACTCCAACAAGCGGCGCAAACGGCTGTTGCGGTTGATGACGCGGCGGTACAGATCGTTCAAGTCAGACGTCGCAAAGCGACCTCCGTCCAGCGGCACCAAAGGACGCAAGTCCGGTGGCAACACCGGCAGCACATCCAGCACCATCCACTCGGGCTTGATACCAGACTTCTTGAAGGCTTCCAGCAACTTGAGTCGCTTGGTGTTCTTCTTGATCTTCAGCTCGGAGCCACTGGGGTCGTTGCGCAGCTTTTCGATGGAGCCATCAATGTCAATGCTTTGCAGCAGATCCTTGATACCTTCAGCGCCCATCTTGGCCTGGAACTCATCGCCGTACTCCTTGAACTTGGCGTCGAAGTCGTCTTCCGACATGATGCTGAACTTCTTCAGGGGCGTCATACCGGGGTCGGTGACTACATACGCTTCAAAGTACAACACGCGTTCGATGTCACGCAGGGTCATGTCCAGCACCAAGCCCAAACGAGAAGGCAAGGACTTCAGGAACCAGATGTGCGCACAAGGCGCCGCCAAGTCGATGTGACCCATGCGCTCACGACGCACTTTGGTCTGGGTCACTTCAACGCCGCACTTCTCGCAAATCACGCCGCGGTGTTTGAGGCGCTTGTACTTGCCGCACAAGCATTCGTAGTCTTTGATAGGGCCAAAAATCTTGGCACAGAACAGACCATCGCGCTCGGGCTTGAAGGTCCGGTAGTTGATGGTTTCAGGCTTTTTGACTTCACCGAAAGACCACGAACGGATCTTCTCGGGAGAAGCCATGCCGATCTTGATGGCATCAAAATGCTCATCGGGCGTAAATTGCTTGAACAGGTCGAGTAATGATTTCATGTTGAATCCTTTTCTTGTCCGTGCTTAGCTGCGTTCCAACTCGATATCAATACCGAGTGAGCGAATTTCCTTGACCAGCACATTGAACGACTCCGGCATGCCGGCTTCAATGGAGTGCTCACCCTTGACGATGCTCTCGTACACCTTGGTACGACCCACCACGTCGTCTGATTTGACGGTCAGCATTTCCTGCAGCGTGTAGGAGGCGCCGTACGCCTCAAGCGCCCACACCTCCATCTCACCGAAACGCTGGCCACCGAACTGGGCTTTACCGCCCAATGGCTGCTGTGTTACCAAGCTGTACGGGCCGGTAGAACGGGCGTGCATCTTGTCGTCGACCAAGTGATGCAGCTTCAAGAAGTGCATATAGCCGACGGTTGTGGGGCGCTCGAATGGCTCACCCGAACGGCCATCATGCAAATATGCCTGGGTGCGAGTGGCCGTCAGACCCTTTTCTTTAGCGATTGCCTCGGGATACGCCAGTTGCAGCATAGTGCGAATTTCAGCTTCCGAAGCGCCGTCAAAAACTGGCGTTGCGAAGGGCACACCAGAAGTCAGGTTGCTCGCCATTTCAAAGACTTGCTCATCGCTCAATTGCGACAAATCTTCTTTACGGCCCGTGCCGTTGTAAAGCTCGTCCATGAACTTACGCAACTCTGCCACTTTGGCCTCAGCCTGCAGCATGTCGCCAATGCGGTGACCAATACCCTTACCAGCCCAGCCCAAATGAACTTCAAGCACCTGCCCAACGTTCATCCGTGAAGGCACGCCCAACGGATTCAGGACAATGTCACACGGCGTGCCGTCGGCCATGTAGGGCATGTCCTCGACTGGAACGATCTTGGACACCACACCCTTGTTACCGTGACGACCGGCCATTTTGTCACCAGGTTGCAAGCGACGTTTAACGGCGATGTAAACCTTCACCATCTTCAACACGCCCGCAGGCAACTCGTCACCCTGTGTCAGCTTTTTGCGCTTTTCTTCAAAAGCCAGGTCAAAACTGTGGCGGGTTTGCTCCAACGAGTTCTTGATGCTTTCCAGCTGGGTCGCTGTCTCATCCTCTGAGGGACGAATGTCGAACCAGTGGAATTTTTCAACCGACGACAAATAGGCCTTGTCAATCTTGGTGCCCTTGGCCAACTTCTGCGGGCCGCCGTTGGCAATCTTGCCAGTCAACAATTTTTCAATACGGTCAAACGCATCGGCTTCCACAATGCGCAACTGATCGTTCAAATCAAGGCGGAAACGTTTGAGTTCATCATCAATGATTTGCTGGGCACGACGATCGCGCACGATCCCCTCGCGGGTGAAGACCTGCACGTCAATCACAGTACCTTGTGAGCCTTGGTCAACGCGCAGCGACGTGTCTTTCACATCGCTGGCCTTCTCACCGAAGATCGCGCGCAGCAGTTTCTCTTCAGGCGTGAGCGTAGTCTCGCCCTTGGGCGTGACCTTGCCCACCAGCGTGTCGCCTGGCGACACCTCGGCACCCACGTAAATGATGCCTGACTCGTCCAGACGGTTAAGCTGTTGCTCGCTCAGGTTGGGGATGTCGCGGGTAATTTCCTCCGAACCCAGCTTGGTGTCACGCGCCATGACCACCAACTCTTCGATGTGAATCGAGGTGTAGCGGTCATCGGCCACCACGCGCTCGCTGATCAAAATCGAGTCTTCGAAGTTGTAGCCATTCCAGGGCATGAACGCAATCAACATGTTCTGGCCCAAGGCCAACTCACCCAAGTCAGTCGATGCACCATCGGCAATCACATCACCCTTGGCCAAGCGATCGCCCTTGTTGACGATGGGACGCTGGTGAATGTTGGTGTTCTGATTGGAGCGCTGGTACTTGATGAGGTTGTAGATATCAACACCCACTTCACCGGCTTGCGCCTCAGCGTCATTCACGCGGATCACCACACGGGTGGCATCCACATAATCCACCACGCCACCGCGGGTCGCAGTTACCACGGTGCCGGAGTCCACCGCGGCAACGCGCTCAATGCCAGTGCCAACCATCGGCTTTTCAGGACGCAAGACAGGAACCGCCTGACGGGACATGTTTGCACCCATCAAGGCGCGGTTGGCATCGTCGTGCTCCAGGAATGGCACCAAAGAAGCAGCCACAGAAACGATCTGTGCAGGCGACACGTCCATGTACTGAACGCGCTCGGCACCCACCAAAATGGATTCGCCAGCCTCACGGGCGGAAATCAGTTCACCACTGAGTTTGCCTTCTTTGTCGAGGGCTGCGTTAGCCTGCGCAATGACGTATTTACCTTCTTCAATGGCCGACAGGTAGTCGATATCCATCGTGACCTTGCTGTCCACCACACGACGGTAAGGCGTCTCAATGAAGCCGTACTCGTTAAGGCGGGCATACAAAGCCAGCGAGTTGATCAAACCGATGTTTGGGCCTTCGGGGGTTTCAATCGGGCAGACGCGACCGTAATGCGTCACGTGCACGTCCCGCACTTCAAAGCCGGCACGCTCACGCGTCAAACCACCTGGACCAAGTGCCGACACACGGCGCTTGTGGGTGATTTCCGACAGGGGGTTGGTCTGGTCCATGAACTGGGACAACTGCGACGCACCAAAGAACTCTTTCAACGCCGCCGAGATCGGCTTGCTGTTGATCAGGTCATGTGGCATGAGCGGCTCTTGCTCGGCCTGACCCAAACGCTCTTTGACAGCCTTCTCAATACGCGCCAAACCGGTGCGGTACTGGTTCTCAGCCAACTCGCCGACACAACGCACACGACGATTACCCAAATGGTCAATATCGTCCACTTCGCCGCGGCCGTTACGCAAATCCACCAGAATCTTGACAACAGCCAGGATGTCTTCGTTGGTCAGCACCATGGGACCAGTCGACTCGGCACGACCCATCTTGGCGTTGAACTTCATGCGACCCACACGGGACAGGTCATAAGTGTCCGGGTTGTAGAACAGTCGCTGGAACAAGGCCTGAACCGCATCCTCTGTTGGCGGCTCCCCAGGGCGCATCATGCGGTAAATGGCCACCCGCGCGGCAAATTCATCCACAGTCTCATCACTGCGCAATGTCTGCGAAATGTAAGCGCCTTGGTCCAGTTCGTTGGTGTAAATGCAAGGCAGCTCGAGCACCGCCGCTTTACGCAACTTGTTCAATAACGCCTCGGTCAACTCCTCGTTGGCCTTAGCCAGAATCTCGCCAGTCTCTGGATCCACAATGCTGCGTGCCACCACGCGCCCAATGAGGAAGTCCTCTGGCACACTGACGTGCGTTGTCTCGGACTGCTCCAGCTCACGTGTGTGACGGGCAGTCACACGCTTGTCCTTGGCGACAACGACCTTGCCGGTCTTGTCTGTGATGTCAAAACGGGCGACCTCGCCCCGTAGACGCTCAGCCACAAATTCCATTTGTGCACCGCTGTCCATCAAACGGAAGTTGTCGTTCACGAAGAAATTCGCAAGGATCGACTCATGGTTCAAGCCGATGGCCTTCAGCAGAATCGTCACGGGCATCTTGCGGCGGCGGTCCACACGGAAGTAAAGAATATCTTTGGGGTCGAACTCAAAGTCGAGCCAGGAACCGCGGTAGGGAATGATGCGGGCCGAAAATAACAACTTGCCGGAACTGTGGGTCTTGCCCTTGTCGTGCTCGAAAAACACGCCAGGAGAGCGGTGTAACTGTGACACGATCACACGTTCAGTACCATTGATGATGAAAGAGCCCTTGCCTGTCATCAAAGGCACTTCGCCCATGTAGACCTCTTGCTCCTTGACTTCCTTGACCACCTTGTTTTGGGAAGTGGAAGACTCGCGGTCATAAATGATCAACTGGACCTTGGCCCGCACGGCAGAGGCAAAGGTCAAACCACGGGTCTGGCATTCACGTACATCAAAACCCGGTTTGGCCAAGTTGTATTCGAGGTACTTCATCTCGACAAAACCGTTGTGCGAAACGATAGGGAAAGCGGCTTCAAAAGCAGCCTGAAGACCCTCTACAGTCCGCTTTTTCGGGGCAACGTCAGCCTGCAAAAATGCGGTGTAGGCGTCCTTTTGCATTTGCAAAAGGTAGGGAATTTCCAGAACGCTGTCGCGACTGCCAAAATTTTTGCGAATCCGTTTGCGTTCGGTGTATGTGTAAGCCATGTGATCTCCGGGCAAAGACTAAGGAACCTTTGGGGTCCTAGGTGACTGTGGTGTCAAGTACTTCAGTACTTCAACGGTTCTTGGTGATTGGCCACTACCAACCATTGGCGGACGGCTGCACATTGCGTGCAACCCGAACCAAGGCATCTTCTGCAGTCGGGGTCAGAAGACACTGAAAAGCAGGCACAAAGCCTGATTTTCAGTGCGCTCTCACAAGCGCCAAAGGCTGGGGGCCCTTGTGGAGCACCCAGCCTTTTTTGAGATCGATTACTTGAGTTCGACCTTGGCGCCAGCTTCAACCAGCTTCTTCTGAGCGGCTTCAGCATCAGCTTTGGAAATGCCTTCTTTGACATTCTTCGGTGCGCCGTCAACCAGGTCTTTGGCTTCTTTGAGGCCCAGACCAGTGATTTCGCGAACGGCCTTGATGACAGAAACCTTGGCTGCGCCTGCATCGAGCAGAACAACGTTGAATTCAGTCTTCTCTTCCACCACGGCAGCAGCAGCGCCGCCAGCAGCAGGTGCTGACATGGCAGCAGCGCTCACGCCAAATTTCTCTTCGATGGCTTTCACCAGGTCGTTGAGTTCCATGACCGTCATGCTGTCCAGCGCGGTCAAAAATGCGTCTTTATCGAATGCCATTTTTATTTCCTAACAATATTGGTTACTACGCGTTGCCAGCGATCAAGCGGCAACGACCTCAGCGGCGGCTTCTGCAGGTGCGGCATCTTCCACACCAGCGCCTTTTTTCTCCGCGATAGCGGCCAGCACACGTGCCGTACGCGAAATCGGGGACTGCATCAAGCCCAGCAACTGTGCCAACAAAACTTCCTTGGAAGGAATGCTTGCCAGTTGTTTAACGCCGTTGACGTCCAAAGCTTTTCCGCCGTATGCACCACCGCGAATCACCAACTTGGCGTTGGTTTTCGCGAAGTCAGCCACCACTCGCGCGGCAGCCACTGCATCTTCAGAGAAGCCATAGATCAGCGGACCGGTCATCTGGTCGGACACAACTTCAAATCCGCTACCTGCGACAGCACGGCGAGCCAGGGTGTTTTTCAACACGCTCAGGGTCACGCCGTTGCTGCGCGCTGTGGTGCGCAATTTGGTCATGTCAGCGACCGTGATACCACGGTATTCCGCCATCACGAGCGTTTGAGCTTTTGCGGCGAGGCCAGTCACATCACTGATGACCGCTTCTTTCTCACTGCGATTAAGACTCAAGGTCTACTCCTTAAAATGTGCTTGTCAGCCTATTGCCTTCAAACACGCCACATTGCAGCGACCAACTGTTTCGGAACTGATTCCATCTGCAGCGGGATCGCCATCTGCGTTGGTTAGATGATTAAGTACGCCTTTGCACTAGGTACAGCGCGTACACCAACGGTCTTGGATGACCCGCTCGTGCTCTTCAACTCAAGCGGCCCACCACATCAAGTGACCCTAAAGAGCCACTCAATTTTTTGCAATTACGCTGCGATGGTTTGCAGGTCAACGCGAACGCCAACGCCCATCGTGCTCGAAACTGCCACTTTTCTCAAATACACACCCTTGCTGGTCGCAGGCTTGGCTTTGGTCAACGCATCAACCAAAGCGGCCAAGTTGCCTTGCAACTTGTCACTGTCGAATGAACGACGGCCGATGGTGGAGTGAACAATACCGGCTTTGTCAACGCGGAACTGTACTTGACCCGCCTTGGCGTTCTTGACCGCAGTGGCCACATCAGGCGTAACAGTGCCAACCTTGGGGTTAGGCATCAAACCGCGTGGGCCGAGGATCTGACCGAGCGTACCGACAACGCGCATCGCGTCAGGAGCCGCGATCACGATGTCGAAAGGCATGTCGCCAGCCTTGATCATCGCTGCCAGATCGTCCATGCCAACAATATCTGCACCAGCTGCCTTGGCTTCTTCAGCCTTGGCACCTTGTGCAAACACAGCAACACGTTTGGTCTTGCCGGTGCCGTTTGGCAACACCACGGCGCCACGCACCACTTGGTCAGACTTCTTGGCATCGATGCCGAGCTGAACCGCCACGTCGATGGACTCATCGAACTTGGCGTTAGCGCACTCTTTGACAAGTCCCAGGGCGTCCGCCAAGGGATACAGCTTGTTGCTGTCAACTTTGCCCACGAAGGACTTTTGTTTTTTAGTCAGCTGTGCCATTTACACACCCTCCACAATCACACCCATCGAGCGGGCAGAGCCGGCGATGGTACGGACAGCGGCGTCCATATCAGCAGCGGTCAGGTCTTTCATCTTGGTCTTGGCAATCTCTTCGAGCTGAGCGCGAGTAATCTTGCCAACCTTGTCAGCTTGAGGACGTGCCGAACCCTTGTCAATCTTCACAGCCTTCTTGATCAAAATCGACGACGGGGGCGACTTGATAACGAAAGTGAAGCTCTTGTCGGCAAATGCCGTGATGACCACGGGCAAAGGCAGACCAGGCTCGATACCTTGGGTCTGCGCGTTAAACGCCTTGCAGAACTCCATGATGTTCAAGCCACGTTGACCCAACGCTGGGCCAATGGGGGGGGATGGGTTGGCCTTACCAGCTGGTACTTGCAGCTTGACAAAACCGACGATTTTTTTCGCCATGCTTTTCTCCTAGTGGGTGATAACGCCCTGCGCTTGCGCTGAATTGCACAAAGCCTGGCTCCCCAACGTTAACGACTCAAAAAAACATTCGCACCGAGCCGAAAAGTGCGAAATCCAATCAAATTGAATTAAAAACTCAGGTTTTCTCGATCTGCGAGAACTCAAGCTCAACCGGCGTAGAGCGCCCGAAAATGGTGACGGCCACGCGGACTTTGCTTTTCTCGTAATTCACATCTTCAACCGAACCATTGAAATCGGTAAACGGGCCTTCTTTCACGCGGACAAACTCACCCACCACAAATTCGATCTTGTGGCGTGGCTTGTCAGTGCCTTCTTGCATCTGGTTGACGATCTTCAGCACTTCCGCCTCAGAGATAGGCGCTGGACGGTTTTTAGCGCCACCCACAAAACCAGTCACCTTATTGGTGTGTTTGACCAAGTGCCAGGTATCGTCATCCATGATCATCTCGACCAGTACATAACCCGGGAAAAACTTGCGCTCAGTCGTCTTGCGCTGACCATTCTTGATCTCGACCACTTCTTCCATGGGGACCAAAATACGGCCGAACTTGCTCTCCATCCCCGCACGGGCAATGCGTTCGATGATGTTGCGCTCAACCGCCTTCTCCATACCGGAGTAGGCATGGACAACGTACCAGCGAAGGTCTGGGTTGCTCGGCGCTACCGCCAAGATCTGGGCAGCCCCGGGGGCCTCATTGGACGGATTTTCTACAACATCATTCATTAATTTTTCCACCCCAGAACTAAGTCATACAAAAGCCACTCAAGCGTCTTGTCAGTCAGCCAGAGAAAAAGGGCCATCACTAAGACAAACACGAAGACATAAACCGTCATTTGGATGGCCTCTTTACGTGCCGGCCAAACCACTTTCTTAACCTCGCGCAAAGTGTCTCGACCAAAGGCCAAAAGCGCCTTACCGGGCTCAGAACTCAAAAAAACAACGACAGCAGCAGCCAAACCAACGAGCAAGGCACCCCACTGTGCAAGCTGCCCCTGCTTTCCCAGAACATAGAAAGCAGCCAAACCGCCGATCACCAAGGCAACCGATGCGGCAAGTTTGGCCTTATCGGCTCCGGTACTGACTGTTTGAACTTCTGGGAGGGCCATTTTCTCTGTCTCGCGCTTTTCTATATCTAATCAAAAACAGCCGTCATAAGACGCTGAAGCCCGCGATTTTCATAGCGGGCTTGGAATCCACCTAATTAACTGAATCAGGTGGCAGGGGCGGAAGGAATCGAACCATCAACCTTCGGTTTTGGAGACCGACGCTCTGCCAATTGAGCTACGCCCCTACTGAAAATTACGCAATGATTTTGGCAACCACACCGGCACCAACCGTCTTGCCACCTTCACGGATAGCGAAACGCAGGCCTTCTTCCATGGCGATCGGGTTGATCAGCTTCACAGTGATCGACACGT
>CAZLRQ010000032.1:0-1234 GCA_964562035.1 uncultured Rhodoferax sp.
GCGCCAGCGCGCCGGGTCGCTGGCGTGGGTTTTGGCAGCGGGCAGCGCCAAGGCCAGGCCGGCTGCGGCGGCCAGTAGCGTGCCCAGGGCCGACATGGCCAGCGTTTCCAGCGTGGCCCAGCCCAGCTTGGTCAAGAACGCGCTGTTGGTTTGCGGTACCAGCAGCTCGGTCAAAAACCGGCCCATGCTGCGCAAGGCGTCGCCCGACAAGAACTTGCCCCACTGCAAATCCAGCGACCAGAAACTGGCCACCACCAGCGCCAGCAGCGCCATGCTGAACCAGCAGGCTTGGCAGCGCGCGTTCCACAACGGCGGGGGCAACTGCGGCTGCGTCACGGGCGGGGCGAGAGCGGCCGTGGGCGCAGATGCCGGCTTGGCGTTGGGGCTCGGCTTGGGCGCGCTCATGCGAGGGCTTTTCTCAGCAGGGCGCTGACCCGGTCGGCCAGCCAGACCAGCGCCATGAACACCAGCAGCATGGTGGCCACCTCACTGCCGTTGAACATTTTCATAGACGCATCCATTTGCTGGCCCAGGCCCCCGGCGCCCACAAAGCCCAGCACGGCCGAGGAGCGAATGGCGCACTCCCAGCGGTACACGGTGTAGCTGGTCAGCTCGCCTGCGCTTTGCGGCAGCAGGCCGTAAAAGAAGGCCTGCAGGCGGCCCGCGCCGTTGCGCAGCAGGCTTTGGGTGGGCTGGGCGTCGCCCGACTCCAGAATCTCGGCATACACCTTGCCCAGCATGCCCGCGTAGGTGAGGGCAATGGCGAGCACGCCCGAGGTCGGTCCCAGCCCCACCACCCGCACAAACACCAGCGCCCAGATGAGTTCGGGCACGCTCCTGAGCACAATCATCAGCCAGCGCACGGCTTGGCGCACCACCAGCGGCCACACGTTCATGCGCCCGGCCAATGCCGAGACCGACAGCGTGCGCACCGCCAGCAGCGCCAGCGGCACGGCCAGCAGCAGCGCCAGCGTGATGCCAGCGGTGGCAATGGCCACGGTGCGCCAGGTCTCGTGCGCCACCATCATCAAAAAATCGGGGTCTAGCTTGGGCGGCACAAAGTCGCCCAAAAAGCGCAGCGTGGGCTTGAGGCTTTCTTCACTGAACAGCGTCCACGGCTTGAACTCGGCCAGCACCAGCACCGGCCACAAAACGACCAGCGCCGCCAGCACGCCAAAGACGCGCCCCAGCCAGGCCGGATCGCGCAGCGCGGGCGGGTTCATCGGCACTGCAT
>CAZLRQ010000032.1:1334-10904 GCA_964562035.1 uncultured Rhodoferax sp.
GGCGCCAAAAACAAGCTGCCGCGCAGTTGCTGCAGCGCGCTCGTGCGCATCTGCCAGGGGTCGTGCTCGCCTAACTGCAACCGGCCCTGCGACGGTTTGAGCGCGCAGGCCATCAGTTGCAAGAGCGTGGTCTTGCCCGCCCCTGATGGCCCAATGACCGCCACCTGCTCGCCCGAGGCCAGCGCCAGACTCAATTTTTTCAGCGCCGGCGGCGCCGCAGTGCTGGCCGCCGGGTGGCTGGCCGAGCAGGCATCCAAAACCAGTTTCATATAAGAAAAAGGCCTCTAGCCCTTATGCAGTAATCGTCAGTAGCTATCAATACAGGACTAATAGCCGGCGCTTTGAAGCCCATTACTTGAGCAGTCCCGCGCTGCGGCCTGCGGCCTCAATGCCTTTGTAGTTCTCGGCCTTGGTGGGGATGAAGCGGGTGGCGCGCTGCAGCGCCAGCAGCTCTTTGCCTTCAGCCGTGGCGGGGCTCAGGTCCAGAAAGGCGCGGCTGACTTTGTCTTTCAGCGCGGCGGGCATGTCGGCGTGCACGGTCCAGTTGTAGTCAAAGTAGGCGGGGGTGGTGTAGAACACGCGCACTTTGCTGGTGTCGACCTTTTTGTCGGCCACAAACTTGTCCCACACCGAAATGTTCAGGGCGCCAGCGTCCACCTTGCCCGCGGCCACGGCCGCAATGGTGGCGTCATGCGCACCCGAAAACGCCACGCGCTTGAGGTCTTTGTCGGGGTCAATCTTGGCGTCCAGCATGAAGCTGCGCGGCATCAGGTGGCCCGAGGTGCTGGAGGCCGAGCCAAAGCTCAGGGTCTTGCCCTTCAGGTCGGCCAGGCTGTTGATGGACGGCTCCGAGGTGATGAACACCGACTTGAATTTTTCGTCCTCCTCGCGCTGCACCAGCGGCACTGCCTTGCCGCCCGAGCGCACATTGGCCTGCACAAAAGTGAAGCCGCCAAACCAGGCCATGTCCACCTGCTTGTTGGCCAGGGCCTCCACCGCCGCGGCGTAGTCCGACACGGGCGTGTATTCCACCTTCATGCCCAGCTTTTGCTCCAGGTACTTCACCAGCGGTGCGGCTTTGCGTGCCAACTCGGTGGGCGACTCGTCGGGGATGGCGGTGATTTTGAAAACCTGCTGGGCATAAGCCTGGCTGGCCAGGCCGATGGCGGCGCAGGCAGCGAGTGTTTTGAGGGTGGTCCGACGTGAAAAGTGGGGCATGAAATGTTCTCTCAAGGTTGATGGACGGCAGGTGCATGTCAATGTGCGCCTGAAACCGGGCCTGAATGGTAGTTTGAAATCAGCCCCGCCGCTGTTGGCCGCTACGATGCCACCTTCCCAGCGCTTGAAAAACACCATGAAAACGCCCCAGTTCCTCCAGATTTACCAAGACAACACCGACGCCATCAAACAAGAGTTGCTGGACGGTCTGAGTGCCGACCCGCGCCCCGGTGGCGCCATGACCTCGCCCAAGTTTCTGTACGACGCCTTGGGTTCGCGCTTGTTTGAGGCCATCACCGAACTGCCCGAGTACTACCCCACGCGCACCGAGGCCGCCATTTTTGCCGAGCACGGCGCGGCCATGGCCCGGCAAATGCCGCCCGGCGCCACGCTGATTGACCTGGGCGCCGGCAACTGCGCCAAGGCCGCCCGTCTGTTCGGGCTGCTGGCGCCGCAGCGTTATGTGGCGGTGGATATTTCGGTGGAGTTTTTGCGCGACGCGCTGAGCTGCCTGCAGCGCCAGTACCCCGCGCTGGACATGGTCGGGCTGGGCCTTGATTTTTCCAGCGGCCTGACCTTGCCCGCTGAGACTGGTGACCCGGCGGTGGCCCCGCGTGTGCTGTTTTACCCGGGGTCAAGCATCGGCAATTTTTCGCCAACGCAAGCGCTGTCGTTTTTGCGCGGCGTGCATGCCGCCTGCGGCCCGCTGCCCGGCAGTGGCTTGCTCATCGGGGTGGACCTGGTCAAAGACACCGCCACTTTGGAAGCCGCCTATGACGACCCGTTGGGTGTCACCGCTGCCTTCAACCGCAACCTGCTGCTGCACATCAACCGCCTCACCGGTACCAACTTCGAGCTGGCGCACTGGCAGCATGTGGGCCGGTTTGACACCGCGCTGTCGCGCATCGAGATGCACCTGCAGGCCACCCGCGATGTCACCGTGCGCTGGCCGGGTGGGCAGCGCAACTTTGCTGCAGGCGAACGCATTCACACCGAAAACTCTTACAAGTGGACACAAGCCGGGTTTGAGCAACTGCTGAGCGTTGCCGGCTTTGGCCAAGCGACCGGCTGGACTGACTCTGCCCAGCGGTTTGCGGTGTACTGGGCGAGTGCCTGAGTGCGGCTCAGTGGACCGTTTGGCCAGTTGCCTCACCTGAGTGCGTTAGCCGGGTATTCCCATCGCATTCGGCGCATCTGTGTGGGAGGTTCACAATACCGGCGTCGGCCCTCTGCGAGTGTGCAGCGGGCAGATGATCTTCAACAAATCAGGAGTTAATCCATGTCAAATCGTCGTGAATTTATTGTTCAACTGAGCCTCGGTGGTTCAGCTTTGGTCGCGGGTCAGGCTTTTGCGCAGGGCGCCATGCTGGCCGAAACCGACCCTCAGTCGGTTGCGCTGGGTTACAAAGCCGACAGCACAAAAGTGGATGCCAAAAAATACCCCAAACATGCGGCCAGCCAGCTGTGCAACAACTGCGCGCTTTACCAGGGCAAGGCCGCAGACGCTGCCGGCGGTTGTCCCCTGTTTGCTGGCAAGCAAGTAGCCGGCAAGGGCTGGTGCAGCGCCTGGGCCAAAAAGGGTTAATTTTGACGGGCTCGGTCCTGAGGAGTCACGACACATGTTGAACGTTTTAGGCACCGAGCTGGTCCCCTGTTCCTACGATCCGTTAACCGGATTCTTCAGGGACGGGTGCTGCAACACCGACGAGCAAGACCACGGCACGCATGTGGTTTGTGCTCGGGTAAGTCAGCCGTTTCTCGAGTTTTCGCTCATGCGGGGCAATGATCTGATGACGCCCCGGCCTGAGTACCGGTTTGCGGGTTTGAAACCCAACGACCGATGGTGCTTGTGCGTGATGCGCTGGAAAGAGGCGTTTGAGGCTGGCGTGGCCCCCAAAGTCATTTTGGAAAGCACACACATGACCGCGCTGCGCCATGTCACACTCGAACAGTTAAAGGCTTGCGTGTAGTCTGACGACGCCGCAGAACGAGCCTTAATCTCAATGAATTTTTCGTCCCCAAGACCAATCCCGCCCGCGGTGGCCTGGTTGGGTTACGGTGGTTTACTGCCTTTTGTGTTGCTCACGGTGGGCATTTATGCCTTGCCCCAGCACCGCGTTTTTTGGGGGCAGGCGCTCTGCGCTTACGGCGCCGTGATCTTGAGTTTTGTGGGTGCGTTGCACTGGGGCTTTGCGATGACGCTCGAAGGTTTGTCGGCCAGGCAGCGACTTGAATCTTATGTATGGAGTGTTGTGCCCGCTTTGCTGGCTTGGCCGGCGCTGGTGATTGGGTCTGCTGCGTTGGGCAGCAGCTTGCTGGTGCTGGGCTTTGTGGCCAATTACTGGCGTGATGTTCGCCTTGCCCGAGTGGCGGAGTTGCCTGGCTGGTATTTGCCGCTGCGTTTGCGTCTGACAGCGGTGGCCAGTTTTTGCTTGCTGATATTTGCAGCGATAGTTTCAATGTGATGCCCGTATGGCTGCGCTGAAAGCTTGCGTGGTCGAATGACCAGCAGTTTTCATGTCACGCACCTTTTGATCGCCAACCAGTTCCTTATGAAAAGAGATGACGCCAGCCTTGCCACTGCCTTGACCTTGCCTGTTCCGGGCAACCGCTGGGGGCGCCTGGCGCGCTTGGGTGGGCTGGCTACCACGGTGGCCGGCGGCATGCTGGCTGAAGGCGCGCGCCAACTGGGGCAGGGCAAGCGACCCAAAATCAGCGATCTGTTGTTGACGCCTGCCAATGTCCGGCGTGTCGCGGATCAGTTGTCGCAGTTGCGGGGTGCCGCCATGAAGGTGGGGCAACTCCTGTCAATGGACGCTGGCGATTTGTTGCCACCTGAGTTGGCCCAAATTCTGGCGCGGCTGCGGTCCGATGCCACGGCCATGCCCAAGCACCAGGTGCTCAGCGTGCTGGCTGCCAATTGGGGTCCAGGCTGGGAGCACCGCCACTTCACCCATTTTTCGTTCACCCCCATGGCGGCAGCTTCTATTGGCCAAGTGCACGAAGCACTGTTGCAGGACGGTCGCCGTATGGCCATCAAGGTGCAGTACCCGGGTGTGCGCCAAAGCATTGACAGTGACGTTGACAACGTGGCAACGCTCTTGCGCATGTCGGGTTTGCTCCCCCGAGACCTGGACATCAAGCCCTTGCTGTTGCAGGCCAAACAGCAACTGCATGATGAGGCGGACTACCTGCAGGAGGGTGGCTACTTGCAGCGCTATGCGGACTTGCTTGACGGCTCTCCCGACTTTGCCTTGCCCGTTGTGCATGCTGATTTGACGACCAAGAGCGTGTTGGCCATGTCGTTGGTGGGTGGCGTACCCATCGAGCAATTGGTTCAGGCGCCCCAAGCGGTCAGAAACCGGGCAGCTGAGCTGCTGGTCAGACTTCTGCTCAGAGAAATTTTTGAATTTCAATTGGTCCAAACCGATCCCAATTTTGCGAACTACCGCTATGACCTCGGTACCCAGCAATTGATATTGCTTGATTTCGGCGCTACACGGCCGTATGCCACCCCCATGGTTGAAAGCTTTCGCCACCTGATGGCCGCCACCTTGGCCGAGGACCCGGTCGCCATGACCGATGCCGCCTTGGCCTTGGGTTATTTCGACCAGCAAACTCAGGTGCGCCATCGTCAGGCGGTGCTCAGTTTGTTCACCCTGGCCTGTGAGCCCCTGCGGTTCAACGGCGCCTATGATTTCGGGCGCTCAGACTTGGCGCTGCGCATGCGTGAGGCTGGCTTGGCCTTGGGGCAGGACCGGGACTTTTGGCATATTCCGCCGGTTAATTTGTTGTTTTTGCATCGCAAGCTGGGTGGCTTGTACCTGTTGGCCGCACGCTTGAAAGCCCAGGTCAACGTGCAGCAGTTGGTCCAGGCGTTTTTGTTGCCAGCCCGGCGGGGGACCCAAGGGCCGGGTGCAGCGGGCGTCGAGTTTTGAATGGTTTTCAGCATGGTTAAAAAATCAGTTGCGTTTGCCCTTGGTGATGCCTCTCGAATTGTCGAGATGGCGTGGGAAGACCGGACCCCGTTTGAAGCCATTGAGCGCTTGTACGGTTTGAACGAGTCCGGCGTCATCGACTTCATGCGCCTGCAGCTCAAACCGGGGTCGTTTCGTTTGTGGCGCAAAAGAGTGGTCAATCGGGCGACCAAGCACGCGGCTTTGCGAGCGCCCGGCGTCAAGCGGGCCTATTGCCCCACGCAATACAAACCCTGACGCCGGGGTGTTGTGCCGTGCGCTACAGCGTTGTCTGGTTTAAACGCGACCTTCGTGTGCAGGACCACGCGGCATTGCACCAGGCCGCCCAAGCCGGGCCCGTGCTTTGTCTGTATGTCGTCGAGCCCCGTGTTTGGGCGCAGCCTGATGCGGCGCTTCAGCATTACCAGTTCATTTTGGAGAGCTTGCGCGAGCTGCACACAGCGTTGAAGCAGCTCGGCGGCCGGCTTCATGTGGTGGCGGGCGAGGTGACCGACACGCTGGCCCGACTATGGGCGTTAGCGCCTTTCGATGGGCTGTATTCACATGAGGAAACCGGCAACGCGGTGACATTTCAGCGTGACCTGGCGGTGGGCCACTGGTGCCGGCAGCAGGGCGTGGTCTGGCGGGAGTTTGCCCAGTTTGGTGTGGTGCGGCGCCTGAAAAGCCGCGATGTCTGGCAAAAGCACTGGGAAGCCCATGTGGCTGTGCCGACCTGGCCGGTGCCCGCAGCGCTCAATCTGGCGTTTGTCACGCTGCCTTGGAAGGCAACACCGTTGCCCAATGCGCTGGAATTGGGTCTGTCGGCAGACGCTCCACCGCGCCGTCAACTCGGTGGGCGCCAAGCGGGTCTGTCGGTACTGCACAGTTTTTTGTTTGACCGGTGCGACCAGTACCGAGGGGGTATTTCTTCGCCACTGTCGGCGCCCACGGCGTGCTCTCGGTTGTCCGCTTATCTGGCTTACGGTTGCCTGAGTCTGCGTGAGGTGGTGCAGGCCACCCGGCAGCAGAGCGCCAGCCTTCCACCGAGTGCCTCGTTTCACAAGAAAGGCCTAGCCGCCTTCACCAGTCGGCTGTATTGGCATTGCCACTTCATTCAAAAGCTGGAAAGCGAGCCGCGGTTGGAGTACGAGAACCTGCACCGGGGCTACGACGGCCTGCGCGAGCAGGACTGGAATCCAGCCCACTTTGACGCCTTGGTGCAAGGGCGCACGGGGTGGCCGCTGGTGGATGCCTGTGTGGCCATGCTGCGTGAAACGGGGTGGCTCAACTTTCGGATGCGGGCCATGCTGGTGTCGGTAGCGGCCTACCCTTTGTGGCTGCATTGGCAGCCCGTGGGGCAGTGGTTGGCCCGGCAGTTTCTGGACTACGAGCCCGGTATTCACTGGAGCCAGATGCAGATGCAGTCGGGCACCACCGGTATCAACACGGCCCGCATCTACAACCCCATCAAGCAGGCCCAGGACCATGACCCCCACGGCCACTTTGTCCGCCGCTGGTTGCCTGCGATGCGGCGTGTGCCTGACGCCTGGCTGTTTGAGCCTTGGCGCATGCCGCCTGATTTGCAGGCGCGCTATGGCGTGGTGGTGGGGCGGGACATCGCCATGCCTCTGGTGAACCTGGAAGACGCATCCCGCCAGGCCAAGGCCCGGCTTTACGTGTTGCGGGCGCAGCCAGTGGTCCGGGCCGCCAAAGCGGCCATTGTGAAAAAACACGGTTCGCGCCAGGCCCTCCGCCCCACGACCCGGCGCGGTAAGGGTCCTGATGCGGGCCAGATGACGTTGGAGTTTTGAATGAAGATGCGCAAAAAGTCTGAATTGCCCACCAAGGTGTGCCTTTGCTGCGGGCGCCCATTTGCGTGGCGCAAGAAATGGGAACAGGTTTGGGACGAGGTGAAATACTGTTCCGACCGATGCCGCCATGCCAAAAAGGCGACGCCCCAGGCGCCTACCTGATCGACCTAAATCCCGAAAAAATATCCTGACGCTCCGGTGTGAAGAAGTTGCGGTAGCGCACATTCACCATGTGCGCCGAAGTTGCTGCACACGCCCCACGCAGCACCCGGTGCGTGCCAAACCACGGTGCCGAGTAGTCAAGATAAGGGTGCGCCACAAAACCCGGGTAAGCCTCAAACTGACTCGCCGTCCACTCCCACACCTCACCCCACTCAAACCCATTGCTCGTGGCCGCCGCGCACGCCCACTCGGCCTCGGTCGGCAAGCGCCGGCCCGCCCAGTCACACCAAGCCTGCGCATCAGCGCCACTCAGGTGCACCGCCGCGGCTTGCCTGTCCAGCGCTTGCCAATGCCCAAAACGGCACTGCTGCCACTGTCCTTGTTGCAGGCGCACATGGGGTGGTGGCGCATGGCCAGTGGCTTCCAGAAAGGGCAGATAGCGCGCCCAGGTGACGGCCGCTGCGTCGATGTAAAAAGCCGGCAGTGCCACGCTGTGACCTACCAACTCATTGTCAAACGCAAAACCCCGTGTGCCCACGCCCTGCAAATCGCCCGACCCCAGCCACCAGCGTTGCGCTGGCACAGCCAGTTCAGCCACCTGCGCGGGTTGGGCTGCGTGCCTGCTGCCCACACGCCAGGCTACAGCCTCGGGCAGGGGCACGCCCAGTGCCTGGGCCATGTAGACCGATGCCTCGTTGTGCATGTCTTCGTGCAACAGCACCAGTCGCCAAAAATACAGCGCATCGTCGTCATGCGGTACCTCGCGCAGCAAGGCCAGTGTGTCTTCCTGCACCGACGCCAAATACTGCCGGGTGGCTTGCAGGTCGGGCAGTGGCAAATGCCAGCGCGCTGCGTGCGCCACCTGACTGGAGTTGTACAGCGCATCCGCCTGCGGCAGACGCGAGGGCAGGCGAGGGCTGTGGGGGTTGCTGCGGGCGCCCAGGGCGCGCTGCGGGTTGCGGCTGATCCACCAGTCCTGAAACCACGCCACATGGCCCCACTCCCACAACAGCGGGTTGAGCGTGGGCGCATAAGGCACCTGAAATGAGGGCAGGGCCGCCGCCCAGGCGTTCATCAGTCCCAGCGTGCGCTCGCGCGTGGCCTGTAGGGCCTGCACCATATCTGTGGCGTCGCCGGCGCGGGCTTTTATGCCGGTTTGAATGTCGGTTGCGCAAATCAAGCTATAACCCTCCCCCATGAAACGACTCAAAGTGGTGATTGTGAGCCCAGCCCTGGCTGACGCGAACAACGGCAATTGGCAGACCGCCAGGCGCTGGCAGCGGTTGCTCTCAAAGCATGCGGTGCGTATCGTGCGCCAATGGCCCGATGGTCCGCTGGCGGCACAAGACGAGGTCATGCTGGCCCTGCACGCGCGGCGCTCGGCTGCCTCGGTGCAAGCCTGGTCGCAGGCGCACGGCCCCCGGGGGCTGGCTGTGGTGCTGACCGGCACCGACCTGTACCACGACCTGGCGGTGGACCCCGTGGTGCGCCAGTCGCTGGTTTTGGCGCAGCGCTTGGTGGTGTTGCAAGACCAGGCACCACGCATGCTGCCCGCTGACTGTCAGGGCAAAGCGCAAGTCATATTGCAATCGGTGCCTGCGCGCCAGCCCTTGCCCAAAACGAATCGCCATCTGCGCGCCGTGATGGTGGGGCACCTTCGGGCCGAGAAAGATCCGCTCACCCTGATGGCCGCCGCCCGCCTGTTGATGGATGCGCCCGACATCCTGATCGACCACATTGGCGCCCCGCTGGACGCCACCCTGGGCCAGGCCGCCCAAACCACAGCTGCGCAGTGCCCGCACTACCGCTGGCTCGGTGCCCAGGCCCACGAACTTACCTTGCGCCGCATCCAGCGTGCGCATGTGCTGGTGCACGCCAGCCGCCTGGAGGGCGGCGCCCATGTGGTGATGGAGGCCGTACGCGCTGGCACCCCCGTGCTGGCCTCGCGCATTGACGGCAATGTGGGCATGCTGGGGGTCGACTTTGAGGGCTACTTTGAAGTGGGCGACGCCCAAGGTTTGGCCGCCCTGTTACGCCAGTGCCGGGCCGACCTCGCCAACCCCCTGCCCGACAATGGCAGTTTGCTGCAACGCCTGCAGCACCAGTGCGCCCGGCGTGCGCCCCTGTTTGCTGCTGACCGCGAACAGGCGGCCCTGTTGGCGCTGGTGGACTCACTCTGGACCCCTTTGAATGCAAATCTCTGAACAACCGGTTCTGCGCGACATCGTCTTGATTGGTGGTGGCCACAGCCACGTGGGCGTGCTCAAGCGCTTTGGCATGCAGCCCGTGCCGGGCGTGCGCCTGACCCTCATTTGCACCGACGTGCACACGCCGTACTCCGGCATGCTGCCGGGCTACATTGCCGGCCATTACGACTACGACCAGGTGCACATTGACCTGGCGCGCCTGGCTGGTTTTGCCGG
>CAZLRQ010000032.1:11004-15128 GCA_964562035.1 uncultured Rhodoferax sp.
ACGCGGTGTGGTGGTGCACCGCCATGCTGAAGTGCAAGAGGTCACGGCCGGTCACCTGCACGCCGCCAATGGCGAGGTGCTGGCCGCCGACGAGGTGGTCTGGGTCACTCAGGCCGGTGGGCCGGCGTGGTTGCGTGGCACCGGGCTGGCGCTGGATGAGCGTGGCTTCATTCAGGTCAATGACCATTTGCAAACCGTGACTGACCCCAAGATTTTTGCGGCGGGCGACATTGCGGCCATTGTGGGGCGGCCCTTGGAAAAAGCCGGCGTGTTTGCTGTGCGCATGGGGCCGCCGCTGACCGAGAACCTGCGCCGCAGCGTGCTGGGTCAGCCACTCAAGGCATTTCGGCCGCAGCGCCGCTGGCTGGCGCTCATCAGCACTGGCGACAAACATGCCGTGGCGTCGCGTGGCGCCTTGGGTTTTTGGGGTGACTGGGTATGGCGCTGGAAAGACGCCATTGACCAGCGCTTCATGCGCAATTTCAGCGAATTTCCGGCCATGGACGCGCACCGCGCCAAGGGTCCTGCGGTGTCATTGCCGCTGTCCCCCGAAGAATCGCAACAAGCCATCTCGGCCATTGCCATGCGCTGCGGCGGCTGTGGCGCCAAGGTGGGGGCCACCGTACTGTCCCGCGCTTTGGGCGCTTTGACACCAGTGGCGCGTGACGACGTGCTGATTGGCTTGCACTCGCCCGATGACGCGGCCGTGGTGCGTGTGCCACCGGGCATGGCCATGGTGCACTCGGTGGACTTCTTCCGCGCGTTCATTGACGACCCGTACATTTTTGGCAAAGTGGCGGCCAACCATGCTTTGGGCGACATTTTTGCCATGGGTGGCGAGGCCCAGTCGGCCACGGCCGTGGCCACCGTGCCGCCGGGTCTGGAGGCCAAGGTGGAAGACCTGCTGTTCCAGATGATGACCGGCGCCATGGAGGTGCTCAACGAGGCCAACTGCGCTTTGGTGGGTGGCCACACCGGCGAGGGGCGAGAACTGGCGCTGGGTTTTGCCATCAACGGCTTGATTGATGAGTCCATGGCCACGGTGTTGCGCAAAGGCGGCATGCAGCCCGGCGACGTGCTGCTGCTGACCAAACCCATTGGTACCGGCACCTTGTTTGCCGCCCATGCCAAGCTGGCCGCCAAGGGCCGCTGGATTGATGCCGCCCTGACCTCCATGGTGCTGTCCAACCGGCGCGGCGCACAGATTTTGCGTGAGTTTGGTGCCACCGCCTGCACCGACCTCACGGGCTTTGGCTTGCTGGGCCATTTGGTGGAAATGACGCGCCCCTCGGGCGTGGACGCCGAACTGCAACTCTCCCGGTTGCCGCTGCTCGATGGCGCGCTGGAAACCGTGGCAGCGGGCATTGTCAGTTCGCTGCAGCCGGCCAATGTGCGCCTGCGCCGCGCGCTGCGCAACCAGGCCGAGTTTGTGGCCGATCCCCGCTACCCCCTGTTGTTTGACCCGCAAACCGCCGGCGGCCTGCTGGCCAGCGTGCCTGCGGCGCAGGCCAGTGCTTGTGTGGCGGCGCTGCAGGCGGCGGGTTACCCGCACACCACCGTCATCGGCCGCATTCTGGCGCAGGCCGACGCGCTGGAGCCGATCAGCCTGGTGGCGTAATTCTGTGACGGCCCCGCCTTCGCACCAAGTTGCCCGGCGCCGTTGGCTGTTGGGCCTGGCGGCGGGCGCGCTGGGTGGGCTTGGTGGGTTGTCCGCTTGTAGCGGTGACGCTCATGACCCGTACAACGGTGCCGACGCACCTCGTGCTGGCCCTTTGTCCAGGCCGCTGGCCGCGCCCGGTGTGGCCTGGGTGCTGGGCTCAGGCGGGCCGCGTGGCATGGCCCATGTGGGGGTGCTCAAGGCGCTGGTGAGTCTGGGCCTGCGCCCCTCGATGGTGGTGGGGTCATCGGTCGGGGCTTTGGTGGGCGTGCTGTACGCCGCCGGGTTGTCCATGGCGCAAATTGAAGTGCTGGCGCTGGAGATTGATCTGTTCGATGTGGTGCGCCCGCAGTGGGGCGGCTCCGGCTGGATCAGTGCTGCCGGGCTGGTGGGTTGGGTTCATGGCGCAGTTCGTACGCCGCTGCTGGAGCAATTGCCCATGCCCTTTGTGCCGGTGGCCATGCACTTGCCGACCCGCCAAGCCGTCGCCTTCACCCGCGGCCATGTGGGCGCGTCGTTGCATGCCGCGTGCGCCATTGAGGGGCAGTTTGCGCCCGTTTTGATACAGGGTCAGCACTACGCCGATGCCGACCTTGCCGTGCCCCTGCCAGTTCGACTGGCCCGCCATTTGGGCGCGCGCCGTGTGCTGGCGATTGATGTTTCGGCCCACGAAGACAAGGCCCCCAGTGGTACCGAAGACTGGCGCGAAGGCGATTTGCGCAAGCGCGCCTTGACTGCCCCTGATGCGCGGCAGGCTGACGTGGTGCTGCACCCCGACATTGGCTACTACGCCGGCATGCGTCGACCCTGGCGTGAAATGGCCATTCGGGTGGCCGAAGCCGACACCTTGCAGCACGCCGCCGCGCTGCGCGCCTTGCACGGTGTCTGAGCATGCGGACCGTTTCTTGGCATTGGTGGCTGGGTGGTTTTGGCTTGGTCTGTGTAGCCGCTTTGGCCTGGGCGAGCCGTACCGCCCCCTTGTTCAGTCTGGACGATATTCGTGCCGCGCAACTCGGCTTGGCGCAGGTGAGTGCGCGTGATCCTGTGGCGGTGGCTTGCGCATATTTTTGCGCTTTTGCGGCCTTGACCGCGCTGTGCCTGCCGGGGGCGCTGGTGTTGCTGTTATTGGCGGGGGCCAGTTTTGGGTTGGTCTGGGGCAGTGTGCTGGCGGTGCTGGCATCCACCGTGGGTGCAACTATGACCATGCTGGTGGCCCGGTACTGGCTTCGGCCGCTTGTCACGCGCAAGTTGGGCGCGCGGGTGGGGCGCTTTGAGCAGCAGTTGCAGGGCGGCGGCGCGGCCTACCTGTTGTCGCTGCGCCTGTTGCCGGTGATTCCATTTGTTCTGGTCAACGTGCTTTCAGGCGTGCTGGGCGTGCGCACAGTGACATTTTTCTGGACCGGCCTGCTGGGCATGTTGCCCGCCACTGTGGCCTACGTGAATGCGGGCCAGCAGTTGGCGCAACTGCAGTCTCTGCAAGGTTTGCTTTCGCCAGGGGTATTTTGTGCCTTGCTCGCACTGGGGTTGTTACCCGTGCTGGTCCAGCAGCTTGCCCGCCGCTTGCACGGCAAGATCAGTCCGGGTGAAACTGATCGGCGTTCTTGCCCTTGAACGGCGCGTAAAACGCTTTGATGCGGGCCATGTCGGCGTCAATGTCGCCAGTGGGCTGAAATATGGGGCCGAGTCCGCTGATCTTTTTCTCGTAATCCATGTAGGCCATCACGATGGGCACTTGCGCGCCCAGGGCAATGTAATAAAACCCGGTTTTCCAGTACCGCGTTTTGCCCCGTGTGCCTTCGGGTGGCACGATGAGTTGCAGTGGCCCGTTGGCTTCACCCATGGCGGTGACCGAGGCGGCCACCAGGTTGTTGACCTGGCTGCGATCCACCGGCAGGCCGCCCAGCCACATCATCACGCCGCGAAACGGGAATCTGAAAATTTGGGCCTTGCCCATCCAGTACGGCGTGAGCCGCAAGGCAAAGGCCACCATCAGGGTGTAGGGCAGGTCCCAGTTGCTGGTGTGCGGCGCAGCAATCAGCACACTCTTTTCTGCGCCTGGCGGCAGCGTGCCCTGGACTTGCCACCCGGTGAGTTTCAAAAAAGTCAGGGAGAACGCCCGCAAGACGGTGTTGACGATGGGCGTGTCAAAGATGGTGCGGTGCATGCGGGGTCTTCTGGATTGGCAATTGTTTAACCACCAGCCAAGGGGAGGGTGACCGCCATCATCAGGTGGCAGTCACGGGTGTGCTTACAGTCCGGCGGCTGAGCGCAGGGCCTGCGCCTTGTCGGTGCGCTCCCAGGTGAACTCGGGCTCTTCGCGGCCAAAGTGACCGTAGGCAGCCGTCTTTTCGTAAATTGGGCGCAGCAGGTCCAGCATCTGGATGATGCCCTTGGGGCGCAGGTCAAACAGGTCGTTCACCAGCAAAGCGATCTGGTCGTCAGGAATGACGCCAGTGCCTTCGGTGTA
>CAZLRQ010000033.1:0-15013 GCA_964562035.1 uncultured Rhodoferax sp.
GCCCAGGTAGCCGCAGGCCAGCGTCATGGCCATGGCCACATAGGGGTTGGCATCGGCCCCAATCACCCGGTTCTCCACACGCCGTGCCGCTGGCGTGGAAATAGGGGAACGAATGCCCACCGTGCGGTTGTCGTAACCCCACTCAATGTTGATGGGCGCTGCCGTGTTGCGGGACAGGCGGCGGTAACTGTTGACGTACGGCGCCACCAGCACCATGGCCGCCGGAATGTAGCGCTGCAAGCCACCGATGTAATGCATGAACGTCTCGGACGGCGAGCCGTCTTCGTTGCTGAACACATTTTTGCCCGTGGCCACGTCCAGCAAACTCTGGTGCACATGCATGGCGCTGCCAGGTTCACCCGCAATGGGCTTGGCCATGAAGGTGGCGTACATGTCATGCCGCAAAGCAGCCTCACGCACCGTGCGCTTGAAGAAAAACACCTCGTCCGCCAAACCCAGCGGCTCGGCGTGGAAGAAATTGATCTCCATCTGGCCTGCGCCCACCTCGTGAATCAGCGTGTCCACGTTCAGCTCCATCTTGTCGCTGTAGTCGTAAATCTCTTCAAACAGCGGGTCAAACTCGTTCACCGCATCAATGCTGTAGGCCTGACGCGAGGTCTCCGCCCGGCCGCTGCGGCCAATCGGGGGTTTGAGCAAGGTGTTGGGGTCGGTGTTGCGGGCCGTCAGGTAAAACTCCAGTTCTGGCGCCACGATGGGTTGCAGGCCCTCCGCGGCAAACAGGTCGCACACCCGACGCAGCACCGAGCGTGGCGCAAACGGCACCAAGTTGCCCTGGTGGTCAAAACAGTCATGGATGACTTGGGCCGTCGGGTCGGTCGCCCAGGGCACGATGCGCACCGTGGACGGGTCGGGGCGCAACTGCATGTCTTTGTCGGTGGGGTCGATCACGTCGTAGTAGGGGCCGCTCTCGGGAAATTCGCCGGTCACGCCCATGGCCACAATGGCTTGCGGCAAGCGCATACCGCGGTCTTCGGTGAACTTGCCGCGGGGCAGAATTTTTCCACGCGCCACCCCGGTCAAGTCGGGCACCAGGCACTCCACCTCGGTCACGCGGCGCTCGTTCAGCCACTGCTCCAAGTCGTTGAAATTCATTGATTTTTTGTTACTCATCACTTGCTCCTGGCTGCTTTGGGCAGCGCTTGATCTGAGTCAGTTAACCGGGCGCGTTGTCGCACCCGGCAGGCCTGACCAAAGGCCTCAAAAATTGCAGCGTAAAAAGGCGTCTGGCGGCATTCCCACTCGGGGTGCCATTGCACGGCATACGCAAAGGCGCTGGCGCCCTCCACTTCAAACGCCTCCACCAGCCCATCCGGGGCATGCCCCAGAGCACGCAAACCTTGTGCCAGCCGCGCGATACCTTGCCCGTGCAGGGAATTCACTGGCACAGACGCCGCGCCGGCCCATTGCGCAAAGGCCGACCCATCCACAAACCGCACTTCATGACGCGGCGCGTACTGCTCAGCCATCGGCGCCCCATGAGGCTCACGGTGATCCAGCTTCCCCGGTAGTTGGTGAACAGCCTGGCTCAGCGAGCCACCGAGTGCCACGTTGATTTCCTGAAAACCCCGGCAGATGCCCAACAAGGGCACACATTGGCTGATGCACGCCTTCACCAGCGCCAAAGTCAAGTCGTCCCGGGCGGGGTCAAGGGGTAAGTGAGGATTGAGAACGGATTCGTCGAAGTGAGCGGGGTGCACATTGGAGGGCGAACCGGTGAGCATGACGCCGTCCACGGCAGCCAGCAAATCAAGAATTTGCTGCGCATCAGCCAACGGAAACGAGACCGGCTGCGCGCCAGCGCCCTCTTTGACAGCGCGCGCATATTTGTCGCCCAACACCAAAAAAGGGGCCTTGTGCTGGTGATCGCCCAACTGGCGGTGGTCCATCGGCAACCAAACCCAGGCAGGTGGCTTGTTCATAGCTTCTCCTTGGTTTGCATGCCATTTTGAGTGATCAATTGGTTCACAATAAGAGCCATTTAAACCAAGCGGGTGGTGCCACTTTATGCTCTCCGAGTTTTTGACCACAGAAATTGCACGCCTGAGCCAACAACACAAACTGCCCCTACATCGCCAGCTCTATGAGGCCTTGCGCCGTGCCATTCTGGACGGAAAATTGGCCGCCAGCGAACGGCTCCCCTCCAGCCGGGAGCTGACCCAGGATTTGGGCCTTTCACGCAACACGGTGGTCGCCGCCCTCAACCAGCTCAGTGTGGAGGGCTACCTGGTCAGCCGCACCGGCAGCGGTACTTTTGTCAACGAGAGCGTTCCCAAGCCAGCGACCCGGCAGCACGCGGTGTTGGAAAAACAGGGGGCCGCGCTGTCGCGTCGAGGCCACCAACTCGCCACCACGTATTGCGCTACCGAACTGGAAATTCAGCCTTTCACCCCGGGCATTGCCGACTTCAGCGCCTTTCCGGTGGCCCTGTGGCAGCGTCTGCAAAACAAGCATTGGCGCATGACTTACCCCGAGATGCTGGACTACAGCTACTCCGGCGGTTATGCCCCCTTGCGGCGCGCTGTGGCTGATTACCTGCGCGTTTTTCGCAGCGTCCCGCTGGAGGTCGACCAGGTCATCATCACCAGTGGCACCCAGCAGTCGCTGGAGTTGTGCGCCCAACTGTTGGCCGACCATTCGGACACGGTCTGGCTGGAAGACCCGGCCTACTGGGGCGCCGTCAAAGCCTTCATGGCCACGGGCCTGCAGCCCCACCCGATTGCGGTGGATGAGCACGGCATGGCGCCTGACCGACAAGACGAGACCACCCCGCCCCGCCTGATTTACGTCACGCCGTCACACCAGTACCCGACCGGTGCCGTGATGTCGCTGGCACGGCGTCATCAGCTTTTGGCACTGGCCCAGCAGCACAAAGCCTGGATTCTGGAGGACGACTACGACAGTGAATTCAGGTTCAGCGGACCGCCGATTGCGTCGCTGGCCGGCTTGGACACCGACGGGCGCGTGCTTTACCTGGGGTCATTTTCCAAAGTACTTTACCCGGGCCTCAAGCTGGGTTACCTGGTGGTGCCCAAAGGGCTGGTGGCAGCGTTCAAGCAGGCGCATTACGACCTGAACCGCCCGGGTCAGATGCCGCTGCAGGCCGCCTTGGCCGAGTTCATTGAGATGGGGCACTTTGCCAGCGCCCTGCGCCGCGCGCGCCAAAGCTACGCTGAGCGCCGGCGCTGCCTGCTGGCGGCGCTGCAACCCTGCCTGGGGCCGCATGCACAGATCACCGGCGCCGAGCAGGGCTTGCACCTTTGCCTGCGCTTGCCCACCGCGCTGGATGACAAAGCACTGGCCCACCGCCTGGGTGCCCTGGGGCTAACGGTGCGCGCCCTGTCCGCCTACTGCCTGCAGCGCGCTGATGCGCGGGGGCTGGTCATCGGCTACGGCTACGCGCCCCTGGCCGAAATAGCACGCTATGGTCCGGTGCTGGCCCAGGTCATCCAGACCGAGTTGTCCAAACTGACGGTCTGACCACCCGGCTTAAAGAAGATCGCGCAGCCGGTGGTACAGCATGCCCAGCACTAGGCTGGGCGTGCGCAGCGCCGCGCCACCCGGAAACTGGCGGTGCTGCAATTTGGCAAACACGTCAAAACGCTCCGCTTGCCCTGCCACCGCTTGGGCCACCAAGCGCCCGGCCAGGCCCGTTAGCGCCACACCGTGCCCGCTGAAGCCCTGCAGGTAATACAGGTTGTCGCCCAGCCGTCCAAAATCAGGCGCCCGGTTCATGCTGATGTCCACAAAGCCGCCCCACACAAAGTCAATCGGCACTTGGCGCAGCGCCGGAAACACCTGCCCCAAGCGCTGGGCCATGACCGCCTTGAGATTGGCTGGCGTGCGGGTGCTGTAGCTCACCCGGCCACCAAACAGCATGCGGTGGTCGGCACTGAAGCGAAAGTAATCGAGCACAAAATTGTTGTCACACACCGCGGCGTTGCTCGGAATCAACCGGGCGCACAGCTCGGGCGCCAACGGCGCGGTGCCAATGATGTAGGTCCCCACCGGCATGATGCGCGGGGTGATGTCGGGTGCCACCGCCGGACCGTACTCGCCCAGCGTGCAGTTGCCCGCCAGCACACCAAACCGGGCCGTGACGCTGCCCTGCGCCGTGCGTGCAATCAGCGGCTTGCCGCGCTGCACATGGGTCACGGGTGAGCGTTCAAAAATCTGGACACCCAAGTTTTGCGCCGCGCGCGCCAAACCCAGGCCAAATTTAAGCGGGTGCAAATGCCCCGACTTCTTTTCAAATGCCGCCGCGCAATACCGCGGGCTGTTGATGAACCGCTGCACGTCCGCACCACTGACAAACTCGGTCGCAAAACCATAGTCACGGTTCATGGCCTGCATGTCGGCCTCCAGCGCGCGGGCTTTTTTGGGCGAGTCCGCCACATACAGATAGCCATCCACCCGGTCACAGTCAATCTCAAACGCAGCAATGCGCTCATCAATCAGGTCGATCGCCTCCAGCGACATCTCCCAGGCCAGGCGGGCATTGGACTGCCCCAATTGCGTCTCAAACGGTTCTTGCCCACTGGCATAGCCGACGATGGCTTGCCCGCCATTGCGCCCGGAGGCCCCGCTGCACACCCGGTCGGCCTCCAGCACCACCACTTTGTAGCCGCGCTGCGCCAGCTCTATGGCCGACGACAACCCGGCAAAACCAGCGCCCACCACCACCACATCAGCAGTCAAGTTGTCCTGCAAGGGCGCGCCTGCCGGCGCCCGCTGCGCCGTGGCTTCGTAGTAGCTGTTTTGGTTGAGTTGGGTGTCGGAGTTCAGCAGCACGGTCAGCCCTTCACAGCAGGCAACTTGGCCACTTGGCCACACAAATAGGTCCAGATCAGCGTGGCGGCCGCGTGGGTGGTGAGTTCGGCATGGTCGTAGGCAGGGGCGACTTCGACGCAATCCATGCCCACCATGTTCAACGGCGCCAACGCCTCAAGGAAGGTCAAAACCTGCGAGCTGCTCAAACCACCTGGCTCGGGCGTACCCGTGCCGGGTGCGAAGGCTGGGTCCAGGCAATCAATGTCCAATGTCAGGTAACAGGGACGGTTGCCCAAACGAGCCAGAATTTGTTGGATCACGGGCTGCAACCCTGCGCCGTCCAGCCCCCGCAAATCACGGGCCGTAAAAATCAGGCCACCCTGGTCTTGCACAAACTCACGGGCCGCGCGGTCGCCACTGGAGCGCAGGCCAATTTGCACCGTGTGCTGCGGGCTGACCAGCCCTTCGGTAATCGCCTCATAGGTCCAGGTGCCGTGGCCTGAGGGCTCGCCAAAGTGGTCGCTCCAAGTGTCGCAATGGGCATCAAAGTGCACCAGGGCCAACTCGCCATGTTGGGCTTTGGCGGCACGCAGCAACGCCAGCGTGACAGAGTGGTCACCGCCAATGAAAACACAGTGGTGGCGTGCCATCAAAGCCGCCGCCTGGGCCTGGATGTGCTCGCGCACCTCGGCCAGTGGCGAGGCGTTGGGCAAGCGCATGTCATAGGCGTCGCCCAACACACCCAAGGGTGTGACACCAAAGAACGGGTGCAAGCCGTCGCACAGCATCAGGCTGGCGCGTCGTACCTCCTGGGGGCCAAACCGCGCACCGGGGCGGTTGGTGACCGCACCATCAAAGGGCACCCCCGCCACGGCAAAGGGCTGATCGCCCAACTCAGGTGCAGCCAGAAAGCGGTTGCTGCTGTTGGCGTAGGCAAATTGACCCGTACTCATGCGTTGACCTTTTGAATTGATTTGCGAAGTTACCGCAATTAAGGTGCCGACCATGGTGCCAATTGGGCTGCGCCCTGAGAAGCCAGTCGGGCCCGCGGGCAACGTACTGGTGATCAGGCATGATTCCAGCCAATTATTTCTTCCACTTGGCCTGTCTGTGACCTCTGCAACTTCTTCTGCCCCCGCGGCGCCTTCCCGGCTGATGGCCTATTTTTTTCTTGCCCTGAGCATGGCGCTGGTCGGCAGCTATGTGGCGCTGTCCAAACCGCTGGTGGCCGCCCTGCCGGTTTTCCTGCTGGCCTGGCTGCGCTTTGGCATTGGTGGCCTGGCCATGGTGCACTGGCTTAAAAAGCCGACCGATGAAATGCCCATGTCAGCCAGAACGAAGCAACTGGTCTTTCTGGAGTCTTTGCTGGGTAATTTCCTGTTTTCCATCTGCATGCTGTTTGGCGTGAGCATGACCAGCGCCGTGTCAGCCGGCGTCATCATGGCCGCTATTCCGGCTGCGGTGGCCTTGATGAGCTGGCTGTTTTTGCGCGAGCGCATTGGCCCGCGCGTGTGGGCCGCCATTGCCTGCGCAGCCCTGGGCATTGCTTTATTTTCACTATCGAAATCAGAGCTACAAGCCCAATCAGGACAAGGGCTAGAGGCCAATTTGGCTTATAAAAACATGTTGCTGGGCAACTTGTTGGTATTTGCCGCCGTGCTGTGCGAGGCGGCCTATGCGGTCATCGGGAAAAAACTCACGGGCACCTTGAGCGCCAAGCGCATCACCTCACTCATCAACCTGTGGGGTTTTGTGTTGATGACGCCTTTGGGGCTGTATGTGGCCTGGTCTTTTGACTTCCCGGCCGTGACCGGCGGCATCTGGCTATTGCTGGTGTTTTACGCACTGGCCGCCAGCGTCTGGACGGTTTGGCTGTGGATGACCGGGCTGCAGGGCGTGCCGGCCGCGCAAGCCGGTGTGTTCACCGTGATGTTGCCCATCTCCGCCGCCCTGGTGGGCGTGTTGGTGTTGGGTGAAACACTCAGTGGCAGCCAACTGGTGGCGTTTGGCATCGCGCTGCTGGGCGTGGTGCTGGCTACCCTGCCCAGCCGGGCCCGGCCTCAGAGCAACTGACGGTCGCTCACCACCATGCCGTCTTCGTCGGCGTAAAGCCAGTCACCAGGGCGCACCCACACGCCTTGAATCTGGACTGCCAAATCGGTGAAGCCAACGTGACGTTTTTCCGTGGGCAGGGGCATGCTGGCCAGTGCCCGAATGCCCACCGGTTGCGCCGACAGCTCGGCCACATCGCGCACGCAGCCGTCAATCACCACGCCAGCCCAGCCGTTACGCGCCGCAGCCGCGCCCAGGTTGCCGCCCAGCAACGCACGCCGCAAAGAGCCACCACCATCGACCACCAGCACCTGAGCAATGCGACCTGCCGGCGTGTCCAGATAGCCCACCGAGTCGACGGCGGCCTTGACCGAAGTGTTGTCTTCAAAACACTTGACGGTGACGACAGGGCCGCAAAACTTGAGCACGCCGCCAAAGTCCCGAAATGCGGGTGGCAGCACCCGAAAGTGCTCAGCGGAATCGTTCTTGTGGGCGTCGCATAAATCGCAAGTGGCAAACGATGGCGTCATGTTCAGGTTCCTTTGGTTTGGAAAATTGTAAAGCCGCTGAAATCGGCCCGAAAAATCGACGCTCTCCAATGAAATATGCACTTTTCCGCTTTGAAACCGACACTTTCTCCAGTAGCATCCAATTTGCCGGCGAAGAAGCATTTTTTTCTGGCGATCAATCAACTTCCTGAAGGACAAAAAAACATGGCAACTGCAAAGAAAGCGCCGGCCAAGACTGCTGCACCCGCAAAAAAAGCAGCACCGGCTAAAGCGGCCGCGCCCGCCAAGGTGGCAGCGCCCGCTAAAAAAGTAGCCGTCAAGGCCGCCGCCCCAAAGGCAGCACCCGCCAAGAAAGCCGCCCCCGCCAAAGCGGCTGCAGCCCCCGCTAAAAAGCGCACCGCCAACGCCGCATTCATGAAAGCCCTGACCCCCAGCGCCGCTCTGGCCGCTGTAGTGGGCGCCGCACCGCTGCCCCGCACTGAAGTGGTCAGCAAGTTGTGGGTTTACATCAAGAAGCACAAGCTGCAAGACGAAGCCAACAAGCGCATGATCAACGCCGACGCCAAGCTGAAAGAAGTTTTCAGCAAAGCCCAGGTGTCGATGTTCGAGATGGCTGGCCTGATCGGCAAGCACTTGAAATAAGCGTCGTCACCGACCCATGAAAAAAGCCGACATGAGTCGGCTTTTTTCATGGGTGCGCGTTAAACGTCAAGTCGCCATGGCCAGGGACTCGGCGTGATGGCAAGCCACTTGCTGGCCCTCAAACACACGTAACTCAGGCTCATCCAGCGAGCAACGCGCCGTCGCAAAAGGACAGCGCTTGTGGAAAGCACACCCCGAAGGCGGGTCCAACGGGCTGGGTAGCTCGCCCATGATCTTGATTTTTTTCTGCCGCTGCAGCGGGTCAATCGACGGTGTGGCTGACAGCAAAGCTTGGGTGTAAGGGTGCTTGGGCGCAGCGAAAATTCGGGCTTTGGGCCCAGTCTCGACCACGCGCCCGAGGTACATCACCATCACATCGTCAGCCACGTGCTCCACCACCGCCAGGTTGTGCGAAATGAACACATAAGCGGTGTTGAACTCCTCCTGCAAATCCATGAACAAGTTGAGCACCTGGGCTTGAATGGACACATCCAGCGCCGAAGTCGGCTCATCAGCCACCAGCACCTGGGGTTGCAAAATCATGGCCCGGGCAATGGCAATGCGCTGGCGCTGACCGCCAGAAAACATGTGCGGATAACGGTGCGCAAACTCGGGACGCAGCCCCACGCGCTGCATGATGCGAGTGACCGCATCAACCCGTTCCGGCTTGGGCATGGCGGTGTTCAACAGCAGCGGCTCGGCCAGTTGCGCGCTGATTTTCTGGCGCGGGTTCAGCGATGCGTAGGGGTTTTGAAACACCATTTGCACCCGGCTACGAAGCCGCTGACGCTGCCCGGCATCCTGTGGGTTGACGACCTCACCGGCCAGCGTCAACACACCCGCACTGGGCGGCTCCACCAGCGTGAGTTGGCGCGCCAAGGTGCTCTTGCCGCAACCCGACTCCCCCACCACCGCCAGCGTTTTGCCGGCCTTCAGCGCAAACGAGACGCCGTTCAACGCTTTGACTGTCACCTTGGGTTTCATGAACCCCTGCGACACCTCGTAATGGCGCGTCAGCCCCTCGGCCTTCATGACCACATCACTCATACGCCCGCCACCTGATTCATGGGGAAAAAGCAGCGCACCAGGCCCACACCCTGGGCAGTCATGGACGGCTGGTGCGAGACGCATTGCGCTTGCCGTAACGGACAGCGTGGCGCCAAGAGGCAACCCCGTGGCCGGTCATACTGGCCCGGCACGATACCGCTCAGCGTATTGAGGCGCCGCGCCCCGCGGCTGTGCTCCGGCACCGACTGCAGCAGCGCATGGGTGTAGGGGTGCGCCGGCTGGGCAAACAGCCCGGCCACCGCGCCCGTTTCCACCACCTGCCCCGCATACATCACCGCCACCCGCTGCGCCACTTCAGCCACCACCGCCAGGTCATGGGTGATCATGATCAGGGCCATGCCCTGCGCCTTTTGCAGGCTGACCAGCAGGTCCATGATCTGGGCCTGAATGGTCACGTCCAGCGCCGTGGTGGGTTCATCGGCAATCAGCAACTTGGGGTTGCAGGCAATGGCAATGGCAATCATCACGCGCTGGCTCATGCCCCCGGAAAACTGGTGCGGGTAGTTGTCCAGCCGGCCTTTGGCACCGGGTATCTCCACCATCTCCAGCAATTCAACGGCCCGTGCGCGGGCCGCAGCACCGCGCAAACCCAGATGCTGCTGCAGCACCTCAATCAACTGAAAACCCACTGTAAAACACGGGTTCAGCGAGGTCATGGGGTCCTGGAAAATCATGGCCATGTCTTTGCCCAGAATTTTTCGCCGCTCACGGTCCGAAATGCGCAGCAGGTCTCGGCCCTCAAACTGCAACTGGTCCGCGCTGACACGGCCCTGCCCTTGCAGCAAGCCCATGAGCGCCATCATGGTCACCGACTTGCCCGAGCCAGACTCGCCCACAATACCCAAAATCTCGCCGGCCTCAACCGTCAAGTCAACGCCATCCACCGCCTTAAAGGCTTGGCCCTCAGGCCCGAATTCGACGCTTAAATGTTTGATGTCCAACAAAGGCATGCTCGGCTCCGGTCGCATCATCAGGACGCTGTTTTGAGTTTGGGGTCGAGGGCGTCGCGCAAGCCATCGCCCATGAGGTTGATGGCCAGCACCGACAGCAAGATCGTCAAGCCCGGCAAGGTCACCACCCACCAGGCTCGCTCAATGTAGTCACGCGCCGAGGCCAGCATGGTGCCCCACTCCGGCAGCGGAGGCTGAACGCCGAGCCCCAAAAAGCCCAGCGCCGAAATTTCCAGAATGGCCGCTGAAAAACTCATGGTGGCGTGCACGATCAAAGGGGCCATGCAGTTCGGCAACACGGTGACAAACATCAGACGCAACGTGCCAGCGCCTGACAACCGGGCGGCCGTCACGTAGTCACGGCTGAGTTCCGACATGGCCGACGCACGGGACAGTCGCACATACGCCGGCAAGGACACCAGTGCAATCGCAATCATGGCGTTGACCAGGCCGGGCCCGAGGATGGCGATGATCGCCACGGCCAGCAACAAGGCCGGCAAAGCCATCATGATGTCCATCAGACGCATGATCAGCGCATCCACCCACTTCCCCGAAAACGCCGCCAGCAGCCCCAGCGCCACACCAGGCAACAAGGCCAGCACCACCGCGACCAAGCCCACCAACAGTGACAACCGGGCGCCGTGAATCAGCCGCGACAAAATGTCCCGCCCCAACTCATCGGTACCCAACAAAAATTGCGTTGTGCCGCCAGCCCACACCGGCGCCTGCAAGAAGTGGTCGCGGTACTGCTCAATCGGGTCATGCGGCGCTACCCAAGGTGCCAACAGGGCCAGCAAGGCCACCAGCACCATGAAGCCAAGGCCCACCACGGCGCCCTTGTTGCGCGAAAAAGCATGCCAGAACTCGGCCAGCGGCGACGGGTGCCGCAGCACGGCCTGCAGCTCGAAACCCTCCGCGTCGGTTGCGGTTGGAACGGTTGACATGGGTAGATTGCGCATGGTGTTCAACCCCGCTCAACGCGGGTGCAAGATGCGCGGGTTGGCCACGCCATACAAAATATCAACCACGAAATTGGTCATGATGACCAGCGTGGCCACCAGCAAAATGCCGTTTTGCACCACCGGGTAGTCACGCCGGCCAATGGCATCAATCAGCCATTTGCCAATGCCCGGCCAGGAAAAAATGGTCTCGGTCAGCACCGCGCCGCCCATCAGCGTGCCCACCTGCAAACCAATCACTGTCAGCACCGGCACCAGCGCATTGCGCAGCGCATGGATAAAAATAATGCGAAACGGTGACAAGCCCTTGGCCCGCGCAGTGCGCACATAGTCCTCGCGCAGCACTTCCAGCATGGACGAGCGCGTCATGCGGGCAATCACGGCCAGCGGAATGGTGCCCAGCACAATGGCCGGCAAGATGAGATGACGTACGGCATCCCACAAAGCACCTTTGTTGAACTCGGGGTCGGCCCGCTCGGCCAGCCAGGCGTCAATCAACATGAAGCCGGTGTGCGGGGGCACGTCAAACACCAGGTTGAGGCGACCCGACACCGGCGTCCAGCCCAGCCCCACTGAAAACACCAAAATCAACAGCAGGCCCCACCAGAAAATGGGCATGGAGTAGCCGGTCAGGGCCATCGTCATCACGCCATGGTCGGCCAACGTGCCGCGTTTGACCGCGGCAATCACCCCTGCTGTCATGCCCACCACCAGCGCAAACAGCAGTGCCACCAGGGCCAGCTCCAGCGTGGCGGGAAACAGGGTTTTGAACTCGTTCCACACACTCGTCTGGGTCTTCAAAGATGTCCCCAGGTCACCGCTCAGCAGTTGCCCCAGGTAGTTGGCGTACTGCACGGGCAAAGGCTGGTCCAGCCCCAGCCGCTTCAATGCGGCAGCATGCACCTCGGGGTCCAGCGAGCGTTCGCCCATCATGACCTCAACCGGGTCACCGGGAATCAGGCGAATGAGAGAAAAAGTGAGCAGCGTGATGCCAAGAAAGGTGGGAATCAACACGCCCAGGCGTTTGAGAATGTAGGCAAACATGACTCAGACCTTCAAAAAACAAGAAGGTGGAGCTTCGTGATGAACGAAGACCCCACCTTGACGGCAAGACCTGCCGATTTTCAAATCCAGCGCAAGTGGGTTTACTTGACGCTCACGCCTTCAAAGTTGTAATCCCCAAACGGGCTGATCATGAAACCCTGCACCTCTTTGCGCATGGGTTGGTTGACCGTGGAGTGCGCCACGGTGGTCCAGGGCATGTCGCGTTTGAACACATCCTGCGCCTTCATGTACAAGTCGGTGCGTTCCTTCTGGTTGGTGCTGTTGCGGGCCTTGAGCACCAGGGCGTCAAAGTCTTTGCTGCAATAGCGCGCGTAGTTGGAGCCCCCCACCGCTTCACAGGTCAACAACACCCCCAAAAAGTTGTCAGGGCTGGCGTAGTCACCGGTCCAGCCAATCAGGCCGGTATCGTGCTCACCCGCCTTGAGGCGCTTGAGGTACTCGCCCCACTCGTACTGGGTAATCTTGGCCTTCACACCAATCTTGGCCCAATCGGCCTGAATCATCTCCGCCATCAACTTGGCATTGGGGTTGTAGGGGCGCTGCACGGGCATGGCCCACAGCGTCAGCTCAAAACCATCCGGGTAGCCCGCTTTTTTCAACAGTTCCTTGGCTTTTTCAGGGCTGTAGGCAGCGTTCTTCAGGCTCTTGTTGTAGGACCACAGCGAGGCCGGAAACGGGTTGGCGGCTTCCTGCCCCTGGCCCTGGTACACGGCTTCAACAATGGCCTTGCGATTGATGGCCATGTCCAGTGCCTGACGCACTTCCAGCTTGGAGGTGTAGGGCTTTTCGGTGTTGTAAGCCACGTAACCCACGTTGAAGCCAGGCGCCGAATCCATCTTCAGGGCCGGGTCAGCGCGCATGCTGGCAATGTCTTGTGGCTTGGGCTGCGACATGATGTGGCACTCACCCGCCTTGAGTTTTTGCACCCGCACTGAGGCGTCGGGCGTGATGGCAAAAATCAGGTTGTCCACCAGCACCTCTTTGGCGTTCCAGTAAGCCGTGTTCTTGGCATACCGGATCTGCGCGTCTTTTTGGTAGCGTTTGAGCACAAAGGGGCCCGTGCCGACCGGCTGCTGATTGATCATGGGGGCTTGACCGGCTGCCACCAATTTGTCGGCGTGCTCCAGAGACAAAACAGAAGCAAAGGGCATGGCCACTTTGGCCAACATGTCACCGTCAGGCTTTCTCAGCTTGAACACCACGGTCAGCGGATCGACCTTGGTGATCGACTCAATGTTGGTGGCAATGCCGGTGTCCGACGCGTAGGGAAACCCAGCGGGATACGCCTTGTTGAACGGGTGATTTTTATCGGACATGCGACCGAAGGTGAAGGCAACGTCGTCGGCGTTGAAGTCACGGCTGGGGGTGAAGTTGTCAGTGGTGTGAAACTTCACGCCCTTGCGCAGTTTGAAGGTGTAGGTGAGTCCGTCAGCCGAAACAGTCCACGACTCCGCCAGGCTGGGCGCGATATCGGTCGTGCCTTTCTTGAACTCCACCAAGCGGTTGAACAAGGCGTGGCCCGATGCGTCAAACGTTGTGCCACCGGTGTACTGCGAGGAGTCAAAGCCCTCCGGACTGGCTTCAGAACAAAAAATCAGGGTGCCAGCGGCTTGGGCTGCGATGCTGGCAGCGGTCAGGCTCAAGGCGAGCATCAACTTGCTGAGTTTCATAAATCTCCAGTACAAAAGAGTGTGAGGTAGGTGCGGAACATTGTGCGCCCCAGGCGCCACACTTCGAGGCCGACCCACCCGGGACAAACCCTTAAGCGCGCGGCACGGTGTCGCCCCGGGGACTGGGCTGTCATGACGCACTAAACGTGCCACGCACCAAGGGGCCCAATACCCCCGGCACCGCAGATGGGGTACCGACCTGCCGTCACGGCTCAGGGTTTCAGAAGCGCCTGCGCCGTGATGGCCGACAGGGTGCCGCGGGTGCTGATGACCTCGGGGTCCAGCACCACCTCGATCAAGGTGCCCTCGGTGCGCGCGAGTGCGGCCAGCAAGGCCGGCTCGAATTCAGCCGTTTGCGTGATGCGCTGGGCGGCGTAGCCATAAGCCCGCGCCAGCGCCACAAAATCAGGATTTTTCAACTGGGTACCGGTGACGTGTTGCGGGTACTCCCGCTCCTGGTGCATGCGAATGGTGCCAAACATGCTGTTGTTCAGCAGCACGATGATGGTTTTGCCACCGTATTGGGTGGCCGTGGCCAGTTCTTGCCCGTTCATCAAAAAGTCACCGTCCCCTGCGATGGTGAAAGCCAGGCGCCCCGTGGTGATGGCGGCCGCAATGCCGGCGGGTACGCCATACCCCATGGCGCCGTTGGTGGGCGCCAGTTGCGTCTTGAACCCCTTGACCAACCCGTGGTGCCGGTAAAACCGGTGCACCCAACTGGCAAAGTTACCGGCGCCGTTGGTCAGGACCGCGTCTGTCGGCAAATGCTTTTGCAGGGTGTTGACAATGGCCGGCATGTCAATGTCGCCCGGCAAGGGCTGTGGCACCAGGTTGCCGAGATAGTCGGCGTGACACGCCTCGGCCCAGCCTTGCCAGGCCACAGCGGGCGGGGCAGCCAAAACCTCCAATGAGCGTGCGGCGGCATTCATGGTGGCGTTGATGGCCAAGTCAGCCTGGTACACGCGGTTGAGCTCCTCCGCACTGGCGTGAATGTGCACGAGCTTTTGCTTAGGCCTTGGTACCTCCAGCAGGGTGTACCCACCGCTGGTCATCTCCCCCAGGCGTGGGCCAATGGCCAAAATCAGATCGCTGGCTTTGATGCGCGCAGCCAACCGGGGGTTGATGCCAATGCCCACATCGCCCGCATAGAGCGGGTGGTGGTTGTCAAACGTGTCCTGGAATCGAAACGCATTGCCCACCGGCAACTGCCAGTTCTCCGCAAAGCGCTGAAGTGCCTGCGCGGCCTGCACGGTCCAGCCCCCACCGCCAGCGATGACCAGCGGTCGCTCTGATTTCAATAGCATCTCACG
>CAZLRQ010000034.1:0-14988 GCA_964562035.1 uncultured Rhodoferax sp.
CCGTTGTGCACCAGCACGATGCCGAAGGGCGCGTTCACGTAAAAAGGCTGCGCCTCTTCCTCGCTATAAGCATTGCCCGCCGTGGGGTAACGCACCTGGCCCAGACCGCAGTTGCCGGGCAAGGAGCGCATGTTGCGGGTGCGAAACACGTCACGCACCATGCCTTTGGCTTTTTGCATGAAAAACTTGCGCTCTTGCTGCGTGACGATACCCGCAGCATCTTGCCCCCGGTGCTGCAACAGCAACAGGGCGTCATAAATCAATTGATTAACAGGTGCGTTGCTGACAACGCCGACGATTCCACACATAGTTTTCCAATCAATTGAAACCAGCACCCCTGCTTTTGGCAGCGTCACTGGCCTCGTCACACCTCAGGGAGGCAAATATTTTCCGAATTCCTGGGGCAACATGGGCTTGAGCCCCTGCAGCGCCGCCAACGAAACACCCGCGCCGATGGAGGCCTGCCACCAAGGCGCGTTTCTAAGCGGTGTCATGGTGATCACTACCGTGGCGGCCAGCACAATCACAACGCCGCGCACCAGCCCGAAAGCAGCGCCCAGCGTGCGGTCCACGGGCTGTAACCCGACGGCGGCAAACAGCTTTTTGGCCAGCGCAGCGACCAGACCACCCGCCAGCACCGACAGCACAAACACCACCGCAAAACCCGCGGCGTAGCGCACGCCCTCGCCCGCACCACTCATGGGCAGGTGCCGGGCGACATCGGCCGCCAGCCACTGCGCCACGAAAAACGCCACCATCCAGTTCACCAGCGACAACAGCTCGTAAATCAAGCCACGCCACGCCCCCAGCAGCAGGGACAGCAGCAGAACGGTCAAAAAAATCCAATCCAGATCTGGCAAAGTCATCCGAGAAGGGCGTCAATGAACAGGATTACAAGGACAGAATGGCGGCAGGCAGGCCAATCTTCTTGATCTTGTCGGCCACCTTGTCGGCCTCGGCCTTGGTGCCCAAAGGCCCCACCCGCACGCGGATGCGCTCACCGTCTTTGGTTTGTGCCACGTGGGTGTAGGTCTTGAGCCCGGTGCGCTCCACCTTCAGACGCACCTCGCGAGCCCGGACTGCATCGGCAAACGCGCCCACCTGCACCACAAAACGGCCTTCGCCAGCCTCTGACTTTTTGGCGGGCGTGGCGCCTTCCAGCAGCGCCTGCGCCTTGGCGGCGTCGTCCGACTGGACCGCAGGGCGAGCAACCGCCTTGTCAGGCCCCTTTTCTGGCGTCTTTTCGACCAGCTTGGGAACGTCTTTCGCTATATTTTCAGTAGCTACAGGCGCTTTATTGATGGGGGCGGGAGTCGCTTTTTCTTCGATGATTTCAGTCGATGCCGTCACCGGGGTGGCGGCAGGCGCCTGTGCCGATTCGGTCACACTCCCAACCTGCATGGCCGCTGGTGCCGGCACACTCAAAGGCTGCACCTTGTTTTTGTCAGGGATGCTGATGGGCGTGTCCAGCGCAATCGGCCGGGGCTGCTTGTCAAACAGCATGGGAAAACCAATGACGCCGACCAAAACAAGCACAGCCGCACCCATGAGGCGGTATTTGGCCCGCTTGCGCATGGCCTCAACGCTCTCGGCCTGGGCAGGCGCCGATGACGGCTCGTCGCTTCGTTTGCGGAACTTGAAAAAAGCCATGGTGTGGGCGCTTAAGGGTCAAACGTTTGGCATGTGCTGGGCGTGCAGACGGGGTAAACCATCTTTCAAAATGCCACCCACCGTGTAGAACGAACCAAAGACCACGATTCTATCAGTGGGGTTGGCTGCGCTGATGGCCGCCTGCAGGGCCTGCTGGGGGTCGGCGTGGGCGCTGGCGCTGGCGTCTTTGCGGGTGTTTTGCGCCTGCCATTGGTCGCGTAACGCGGCACCGCTGGCCGCACGCGGTGTGGGCAAATCCGTGAAATACCACTTGTCCATCAGGGGGTTGACCTTGGCAAACATGGGTGCCAAGTCTTTATCAGCCATGGCGCCAAACACGGCATGCGTGGTCGGGAAAAAGCCCATGGCGTCCAGGTTGGCGGACAGCGCGGCCACCGAATGCGGGTTGTGCGCCACATCCAGCACCAGCGTGGGCTGCCCGGGAATGATCTGAAAGCGGCCCGGCAACTCCACAAACGCAAAGCCACTGCGCACCGACTGGGCGGTGACCGGCAGGCGCTCGCGCAGCGCGGTCAGCGCGGCCAGCACGCCGGCGGCGTTCACCAACTGGTTGGCGCCACGCAAAGCCGGGTAAGCCAGCCCGCTGTAGCGCCGCCCCCGGCCGGCCCACCCCCACTGCTGCTTGTCGCCCGACACATTGAAGTCCACACCAAAACGCCACAGATCGGCGTCAATTTCGGTGGCCCGGTCCAGCACGCTTTGCGGTGGCATGGGGTCACTCACCACCACCGGGCGGCCAGTGCGCATGATGCCGGCCTTCTCGCGGCCGATCTGCTCGCGATCAGAGCCCAGCAACTCCATATGGTCCAGGTCCACGCTGGTGATGATGGCGCAGTCAGGGTCAATGATGTTGACCGCGTCCAGCCGCCCGCCCAGCCCGACCTCCAGAATCACCACATCCAGCTTGCTGCGGCGCATCACATCCAGAATAGCCAGTGTGGAAAACTCAAAGTAAGTCAGCGAGACTTCAGCATCATTTTCGGCTCTAGCCCTTTCCACACTTGCGAAAGACGCTACCAATTCAGAAGCAACTACCGCCTCGCCATTGAGGCGCAAACGCTCTTCAAAATGAACCAGATGCGGCGAGGTGTAAACCCCCGTTCGATACCCCGCTTGCCCCAAGATACTCTCCAGCATGGCGCAGGTGGACCCCTTGCCATTGGTGCCGGCGACGGTGATCACCGGACAGTCAAAGCGGATGGCGAGGCGCTCGGCCACGGCACGCACCCGCTCCAGACCCATGTCGATGTTTTTGGGATGCAGTTGCTCGCAGTAGGCGAGCCATTCGGGCAAGGTGGTGAGGGGGGTTTTCATAGGAGCGCGAATTGTCGCCCAGCTTGCGCCCTGAATCGCCATGGACCCTGCCAAGCCCTTGCGCCGAATGGCATGATGCCGGCCATGAACAACACCGCACCAGCCTCACCCTCGGCCACAAGCGTCAAGGTCTTTGGCATTCCCAACTGCGACACCGTCAAGAAAGCCAGAACCTGGCTGACCGACCACGGCGTCGCTCATACATTTCATGACTTTAAGAAACTGGGCGTGCCGACCGACCTGCTGCCCCGCTGGATCAGCGCCGTGGGTTGGGAGGCGCTGGTCAACCGCAAGGGCACCACGTGGCGCCAGTTGGATGCCGCAGCGCAAGCCAGCGTGGTGGACGCCGCGTCGGCCAGCAGCCTCATGCTGGCGCACACCAGCGTGGTCAAACGGCCCGTGGTGGTGTGGGCCAACGGGTCTGTCACAGTCGGTTTTGACGCGGCCAGCTTTGCAGCTCACCTGCCCTAAAATCGTCGCTTGCTTGGGATGGCTGTGCCGCCCAAACTCCACTTCAACCAACCAGTCCACCCCATGAGCACCACCCAGATCGACGGCGTGTCCGTCAACACCCAGGCCAGCGTTTACTTTGACGGCAAGTGCGTCAGCCACGGCATCACGTTTCCCGATGGCACCAAAAAATCGGTTGGCGTGATCTTGCCGGCCACCCTGACCTTCAACACCGGGGCGCCTGAAATCATGGAATGCGTGGCGGGTGCCTGCGAATACAAACTGGCCGGTACCGACACCTGGGTCACGTCATCGACCGGCGAGCAATTCAGCGTGCCTGGCAATGCCAAGTTCGACATCCGCGTGACCGAGGCCTACCACTACATCTGCCATTTCGGCTGAGTCGCTCGCTGCCACGCCAACGATCACTCCGTTTTTTATAGCTGCTCACGCATATCCGGCGGGGGCTAGAGGCCAATTTAATGTCAAACACCATTCTCCAACACACCCCCATCAATCAAAAAGTCGGGATTGCCTTTTCTGGCGGTCTTGACACCAGCGCCGCTCTGCACTGGATGAAGCTCAAAGGCGCCATTCCCTACGCCTACACCGCCAACCTGGGCCAGCCCGACGAGGCCGACTACGACGAAATCCCCCGCAAAGCCATGGAGTACGGCGCCAAAGCTGCCCGCCTGATTGACTGCCGCAGCCAATTGGCCTCGGAAGGTTTGGCCGCGCTGCAAAGCGGGGCCTTTCACATCTCCACCGGTGGTGTGACCTACTTCAACACCACGCCGATTGGCCGCGCCGTGACCGGCACCATGCTGGTGTCGGCCATGAAGGAAGACGACGTCAACATCTGGGGCGACGGCAGCACCTTCAAGGGCAACGACATTGAGCGCTTCTACCGCTACGGCCTGTTGACCAACCCGTCGCTCAAAATCTACAAGCCCTGGCTGGATCAGGCCTTCATCGACGAACTCGGTGGCCGTGCAGAAATGTCGGCCTTCATGACGCAGCACGGTTTTGGCTACAAGATGTCGGCTGAAAAGGCCTACTCCACCGACTCCAACATGCTGGGCGCCACGCACGAGGCCAAAGACCTGGAGTTTCTCAACAGCGGCATGAAGATCGTCAACCCGATCATGGGCGTGGCGTTCTGGAAGGACGAAGTCGAGGTCAAACGCGAAGAAGTCACCGTGCGCTTTGAAGAAGGCCGCCCGGTCGCCATCAACGGTGTCGAGTACCCCGACCTGGTGAGCCTGATTCTGGAAGCCAACCGCATTGGTGGCCGCCACGGCCTGGGCATGAGCGACCAGATCGAGAACCGCATCATCGAAGCCAAGAGCCGTGGCATCTACGAAGCCCCCGGCCTGGCGCTGCTGTTTGCCTGCTACGAGCGTCTGGTGACCGGCATCCACAACGAAGACACCATCGAGCAGTACCGCGACAACGGCCGCAAGCTGGGCCGCCTGCTGTACCAGGGCCGCTGGTTTGACCCGCAAGCCATCATGCTGCGCGAAACGGCCCAGCGCTGGGTGGCGCGCGCGGTGACCGGCGAAGTGACGCTGGAGCTGCGCCGTGGCAATGACTACTCGATACTCAACACCGAGTCGCCCAACCTGACCTACGCCCCCGAGCGCCTGAGCATGGAAAAGGTGGAAGACGCGCCGTTTTCGCCGCTGGACCGGATTGGCCAGTTGACCATGCGCAACCTCGACATCGTGGACACCCGCGCCAAACTCGGCATTTACGCCCAGACGGGCCTGCTGTCGTTGGGAGCCGGCACAGATCTGCTGAGCCTGACCAACGACCAGAAGCGTTAATATTCCGTTCATTTTCAAGGAGCAACCATGAACCAATTCCTGTCCCGCTTCATTGCGCCCTGCCTGGCGGCCGTGGCTTTGGCCACCGCACTGCCCGCAACGGCACTGGAGCCCGCCAAAGGCAAAGTCATCCTGACGGTGTCCGGCAAGATTGCCGAGAAAAACGCCGGGGAAACCGCCGTCTTCGACTTGGCCATGCTGGAGAGTTTGCCGCAGCAGACATTCACCACCAAGACCCCATGGGACAAGCAACCCGTCAAGTTCACCGGTCCTTTCCTGCGCGATGTGCTGGCAGCCGTCAAAGCCAACGGCACCACCATCAAGGCCAGCGCGCTCAACGACTACAAAACTGCTATTCCGCTGGACGATGCCAAGCGCTTTGACATGGTGCTGGCCCACAAAATGAATGACAAGGCCATTCCGGTGCGCACCAAGGGCCCTCTGTTCATCATTTACCCGTTTGACACAAAACCCGAGCTGCAGGCCACCATGTACTACGAGCGCTCGGCCTGGCAGCTCAAGTCGATTGACATCGAGTAAGCCGGTCTGATGGTGGGTCCTCAGGACAATAAACGCTACCTGCTGTGGCTGGTGCTGGGCACTATCGCCATGGCGGTGGTGATGGCGGTGCTGCTGGTCATGCAACTGACCCAGAAGCAAGCCATCCGGCAGGGTAGCGAAATGCGGGTCGACTCACTGACGGCCATGGTGTTCCAGTTTGAACGCGAGTTTTTGCGTTTTCGCCAGACCCTGGACAGCACCGTCAACAGCACCACCCCGCCGGACCCCGACACACTGACCCTGCGCTATGACATTTTCATCAGCCGGTTGAACCTGCTGCGCGAGAACCCCAGCACAGCGGCCCTGCTGGCGCGCCCCGAGTACCAAAAAGCCCTGCCCCTGCTGGACCAACTGATAGAACGCACGGACCTGGCACTCAACCAAACCCCGTGGCCAGTACCGGTACTGGCCGGCGTCTTGAGCGATTTCAATGCCATAGGCCCTGACGTCCAGGCCCTGAGCCTGGCGGCTGATTCGATGGTGACCCGATTGGTGGAGCAACAGCAGAGCAAGCTGCTCAGCCAGAATGACCAGATCATCTGGCTGACGGTGGCTCAATTGGTATTGCTGTTGATCGCGGCAGGCGCGCTGGTCAGGCGGCAGCAGCGGCAGGAACAGGAGCGACTGGCGCTGGAGAAGCTGACGCAGGATTTGCGCGACGCCAAACTGGGGGCTGAAAGCGCCAACCGGGCCAAGAGCCAGTTTTTGGCCAACATGAGCCACGAATTGCGCACGCCGTTCAACGGCATTCTGGGCATGCTGGGATTGATGGAGGACTCGCCGCTGAATGCCCAGCAGGCAGACTACCTGCGCACCGTGCGGGGCTCGGCCAATCACTTGATGACCCTGCTCAACGACATTCTGGATGTATCGGCCATGGAAGCCGGCAAGCTGACCATCAAGGCCGGCCCCGTCAGTCTGACCGACCTGCTAAGCGAGGTCGAGGCGCTGATGCGCCCGCTGGCCGCCGACAAGAAGCTTCAATTCACCATGGCGATACCAACCCCGCTGCCGCCCTGGGTGCATGCCGATGGCACGCGTATCAAGCAAATTTTGTTCAACCTGATCAACAACGGCATCAAATTCACGGCCCAGGGCACAGTCAGCCTGGTCGTGCAGGCGCACCCCTCTGAGCAGGGTGAAACCGGTCTGGACTTCGTCATCACCGACACCGGAATCGGGATAGACGACGAAGGGGTGTCCCGGCTGTTTCAGCGCTTTTACCAGGTTGACAGTGGCATTGCCCGCAAGTTCGGCGGCACGGGTCTGGGGCTGGAGATATCGCAATCGCTGGCCAAGATGATGGACGGACACATCACCGTGCACAGCAGCGTGGGACAGGGTTCCACGTTCACCGTGTACCTGCCATTCACACGCTGTGAAGCGCCGTCGGATACCGCGCCTCCAGCAGTGGTGACGGGGCTGCGCACGGCGCCCGCCATCGTGGTGTCTGCCGGCTCCTCCGTCCCGCCATTGGCTGCACTGGGTCAGCCTGTGGCTGAAGTCGACACGGCACCGCCTGAGTCAAGGCGGCCCGCCGGCCAGGCACCCCGCGTGCTGGTGGTGGAAGACCACCCGGTTAACAGCAAGTTCGTGGGGGTTCTGCTGAACCGGCTTGGTTGTGAAACTGTTTTTTGTGAAGATGGTCAACAGGCGCTGGACAAAGTTCAGGACGAAATGTTTGACCTGATCCTGATGGACATCAACATGCCGGTCATGGACGGGTTGACCGCCACCCGGGCCATCCGGGCCATGCCGGAAGCGATTGCACGTGTGCCCATCATCGTGCTGACGGCCGATGTGATGAACGAAGCACGGGAAGAAGCCCTGGCAGCAGGCGCCACTGATTTTCTGACCAAGCCCGTGCAAATCGGGCAGTTCCGCACCACGCTGCAAAACTACCTTAAAGGCCTGAGCGCCCACTGAGCGCGCCGGGGTTACACGGGCGGGGCCATGCCCCAGACATGGTCAGCCCTTGCGTCGCAGTACGCTGGCGCGCAGGCGCAAACCTGGCAGACCATAACCCGGCTGGCCTTGGGTCAGGTAGTCACGGGCAATGGGCTGGAGTGCGCCAGGCGCAATGCCCAGGTCGGCCAGGCCCGGCAGCCTGCCGCTGGCGACGTTGTCGACCTGCATGGAGTCCAGGTTATCGGCACTCATCAAGGGCTCGCCCGGTTTTAACGCCATCAAACCTGCCTGCAAGCGACCCAGCCACAAGGGCAAACCAATCACAGGGCGCCCCAAGCCGCCGCGCACACCGCTGAGCCGGGCCGACAACTGCACCAGCTCTTTCAGCGTGAACACCTGCGGTCCGCACAACTCCAGCACGCGGGGCGACGCTGCCTGCAGACCCGCAGGCAAGGTCAAGCAACGCACCACAGCAGACGCCACGTCCTCCACCCACACCGGTTGAAAGCGCGCGTTGGCGCCGGCCAGCGGCATCACCGGCAAGACCTTTTGCAACTTGGCAAAGAGGTTGAGAAACTTGTCTCCAGCGCCAAAAATCACGCTGGGGCGCAGCACGGTCAGGTCAAACCCGGCTTTAGCGCCCACGCCGGCACTGCCGCCCTGGGCAGCCTGCATCAGCACCGCCTCACCCTGGCTCTTGCTGCGCAAATACAGGGACGGCGCCGCCTGCGGCGCACTGGCGTTCGCACCCAAGGCGCTGATGTGCACCACTTGCGCCACACCCGCAGCCAGGCAAGCGCGTGCCAACTTTTGGGGCAACGCCACGTGGACTTTTTCAAAAGCAGCCGCCGAGCCATGCAGGATGGCCACCAGGTTCACCACCACGTCGTGCCCCGCCACGGCGCGCGTCAACGCCGCTTCGTCATGCACATCAAGTTCCAGCGCGGTCAGCCCGGGCAGGGGTATCAGGTCGCGGGCATTGTGGAGGCGCCGGGTCAGCGCAGTCACCGGGTAGCCCTCGCGCACCAGTTTTTCACACACGTGCGCACCAACGAAGCCCGTGCCACCCAGAACCAATACTTTTTTCATGATTTCACTTTAGTTGAAGGACCTGTTCGAACCGTTGCAAAGTGTCAAGCCAGCTAAACCACCACGGGCTCAGGCTCCAGCATGAGCCCGAATCGCTCGTACACACTGGTCTGAATGGCGCGGGCCAGCGTCATGACCTCACCGCCGGTAGCGCCGTTACCGGCACCCTCCGCGCCGCCCCGGTTCACCAGCACCAGGGCCTGCTTCTCATAGACGCCCGCCTGCCCCACCGACTTGCCGCGCCAGCCGCAGGCATCAATCAGCCAACCGGCCGCCAGCTTGACCGAGCCATCGGCCAGGTGGTAGTGCACCAATCGCGGCTCGCGCGCAATGATGTCGGCGCATTGTTCAGGCGTGACTGTGGGGTTCTTGAAAAAACTGCCGGCATTGCCAATGACCGACGGGTCCGGCAGCTTGGCCCGCCGAATGGCGCACACCCAGTCAAACAACTGCTGCGCGGTAGGCTGGGTGCAACCGTGTTCAGCCATTTTTTTCTCAATGTCGGCATAGCCCAGCACCGGTTTCCAGGGCTTGGGCAGCGCAAAGCGCACACGCACAATCAGCGCCCGGTCTTTCAGGCCCAGCACTTGATGGGGTGACGCAGCAGCGGACCCAGAGCTGCCATGCTTGAACACCGAATCGCGGTAACCAAAGGCACACTGTGCCGCGTTCAGGGTCATCAGTTGGCCGGTTTGCAGGTCAACGGCGTCCAGCGAGTCAAAGCGGTCTTGCAACTCGACCCCGTAGGCGCCCACGTTTTGCACTGGCGAGGCGCCCACGGTGCCTGGAATGAGCGCCATGTTTTCCAGCCCGGGGTAACCCTGGGCCAGGGTCCAGGCGACAAAGTCGTGCCAGTTCTCGCCCGCGCCGGCTTCCACGATGAAGGCCTTGGCTGTTTCTTGCACCAGGCGTCGGCCCATGACCTCGACCTTGAGCACCACCGGTTTGACGTCGCCGGTGAGCACGATGTTGCTGCCGCCCCCCAAGACAAAGCGCGGCGCGCTGCCCAATTCAGGGTGTGCCAGCACGGCATGCACGTCTGATTCACTGGCAATACGCACCAGCGTGTGGGCCTTGGCCACAATGTGGAAGGTGTTGAACGCCTGAAGCGGCACGTTTTTCTCGACTAACATCGCCGGATTGTCTCACCCTCTTTTGAGTACCCTCATGCCCTCTTTTGATACCGTTTGCGAAGCCAACATGGTGGACGTCAAACATGCGGTGGAAAACACCACCAAGGAAATCACCACCCGCTTTGACTTCAAAGGCACACCTGCGGCCATTGAACTCAAGGACAAGGAAATCACGATGATCGGCGACGCTGATTTTCAGTTGACGCAAATCGAAGACATCCTGCGCAACAAGCTCACCAAGCGCAATGTGGATGTGCGCTTTCTGGACAAGGGCGACGTGCAAAAAATGGGCGGCGACAAGGTCAAGCAAGTCATCAAGGTGCGCAACGGCATTGAGGCCGAACTGGCCAAAAAAATCCAGCGCGTGATCAAAGACAGCAAGCTGAAAGTGCAGGCCGCCATCCAGGAAGCCAAGCTGCGCGTCACCGGCGCCAAGCGCGACGACCTGCAAGCGGCCATGGCCTTGATCAAGAAGGAGATCACCGAGGTGCCTTTGAGCTTCGACAACTTCCGCGACTGATGAAAGCCGCCGGCCTGCTCATCGCCCCTTTTTTCGCTCTGTTGGCGCTGGGCACGGCTGCCCAAGCGCAAACCGTGGCGCTCTCGGGCATGCTGGGTGGCAAGGCGCTGCTGATTGTGGACGGCAGCGCGCCCAAGGGCGTGGCGGTGGGCGAGAGCTTTCGCGGCGTCAAGATCATCGCCACCCGGGGCGAGCAGGCGGTGGTGCAGATTGCCGGTAAAAACCACACCCTGCGGGTGGGCGAGGCGCCCGCCAGCGTCGGCGGCGGCAGCGCCGTGGCAAACGGCAACAAAGTGGTGCTGAGTGCCGGCAGCGGCGGCCATTTCACCACCCAGGGGCAAGTCAACGGACGGTCTGTGCCCCTGATGGTGGACACTGGCGCCACCTACGTGGTGCTGAGCCAGACCGAGGCCGACCGCGCGGGCCTGAGCTACAAAACCGGGCCGACCGTGCAAATGAGCACGGCCAATGGCGTGATTCCGGGCTGGCGGCTCAAGCTGGGCTCGGTGCGCATTGGCGATGTGGTGGCCTACGAGGTGGATGCCGTTGTCTCGTCGGGCGCCATGCCCTACGTGCTGCTGGGCAACAGCTTTTTAACCCGCTTCCAGATGACCCGCACCAACGACCAGATGGTGCTGGAAAAACGGTATTGAGGCCTGCCAGTGAGTGTGCAAAACGAAAACGAATACGAAGACCTGCTGAGCCTGTGGTCCGACCTGGAGTCGGGACTGGGCATTATTTTGGGCAGCCCTGACAGCATTCAGGAGTTTGAACAGCGCGTGTGGCAGTACGACCGCTGGATGAAAGACCTGCTCAAGCGCGACACCGATGTGGGTTTGTACCTGCTGTTCCAGCTCGCCACCAATTCGCCCGTGGGCTACAGCGCCTCGCACGCCCTGGTCAGCGCCGTGCTGTGCCACCTGATTGCCGTGGAGCTGAAGCTGCCGCAAAACGAGCGCGACAGTCTGGTGCACGCCGCCCTGACCATGAACATCGCCATGACGGCCCTGCAAGACGAGTTGGCGCGGCAAATCGAGCGACCCAGCAGCCAGCAACTCAACGCCATCAAGGCGCACGCGGTCAAAGGCGGCCTGATGTTGGCCAACATGGGCGTGGTGGACGAACTGTGGCTGGACACCATTCGCTACCACCACGATGAAAGCACCGACAAGGGCGCCTTGCACGAGGTGGAGCCGGTCAAGCGCCTGGCGCGCATTCTGCGTGTGGTGGACCGCTACGCCGCCATGATCAGCCCGCGCCAGTCTCGTGAAGGCCGCAGCGCCACCGACTCGGCACGCTCGGTGATTGGTGGTTCGGGCGAGCGCCATGACGAAGTGGGCCACGCCCTGGTGCGCGCCGTGGGCTTGTGCCCGCCCGGCACCTACGTGCGCCTGGACAACCAGGAACTGGCGGTGGTGATGCGGCGCAGCGCCAAACCGAATTTGCCGCATGTGGCCATTGTGCTGAGCGCTGCCGGCGCGCTGATGAACCCGCCACGCCTGCACCGCACCGCCAACGGCAGCCCCGGCATCAAATCAGCGTTGGCCGCCTCGGCCATGCGCGAACGACTCAACCACCACCTGATCCTGCAACTGGGCGCCTACGCGGCCCAGCACCCCTGAGCGCTATCTAATAAATAGCTACTTATGCTTACTGCATAAGGGCCAGAGGCCTTTTTCTTATAAATTCAGGGGCCTCAGCCTAATGAAACGGCCACGGCTGTTTTGCTGACCACCCGGCGCAGCACAAAGCTGGAGTGCACGCCGGTGACCCCTTCAATGCGCGTGAGCTGGTTCAGCAGCAAGGCCTGGTAGTGGTCCATGTCGCGCACGATGACCTTGAGCTGGTAGTCGGCGTCCTGCCCGGTGATCAGCAAGCACTCCAGCACTTCGGGCAGCACGGTGACGGCCGCCTCGAAGTTGGCAAAGCGCTCCGGCGTGTGCAGGTCCATGGAGATGTGGATCAAGGCCATCAGCGTGAGGCCCAGCTTTTTGGCGTCCAGCAAAGCGCGGTAGCCCACGATCAGCCCCGACTCCTCCAGCGCCCGCACCCGCCGCAGGCAAGGCGACGGTGACAGGCCAATGCGGTCGGCCAGGTCCTGGTTGTTGATGCGGCCATCTTGCTGCAGCACCTCCAGAATATGCTGATCAAAGCGGTCTAGCGTCATGAATTGCCCCTTCGTTTATGGATGAAGCATATTATTTTAATAAATCAATTATTGACGGCATATAAATTCAATATTCAATGAAATCAGGCCAACTGCGCAATCTTCTGCGGCAGGCCTTGGCCTACACTTGTTTCACCTGTTACCCACAGACCCAAGCAACAAACCGGCTACCTCCGAATGTTGCGCAGACCCACCCCACAAAGGCAGGTCATGCAAAAAACCAGTGCCCCGGGCGCCACACCCGCCCGGGGCCCATGGCCATTCAATCCATGACGTTGCTGTTTTTGTGTTTTGATAGCGAACACCCCAAACCAGCCCACGCGCATGCCTGAACCCATCTCCTCGCCAACACCCCATGAACCGCGCCTGACGCAAGCCCTGCGCACACTCTTGGCCAGCCAGCGGGTTGCCGCCTTGGGCACACTCGACCCTGACAGCCGGCCTTTTGTCTCGATGGTGCCGTTTGCGCTGGTGCCTGATGCACCCTGCCTGGTGATCCATGTCAGCAGCCTGGCGCCGCACACCCGCCACCTGCAAATGAACGCCGCCGTATCGGCCATGGTGATGCAGGCGGAACGTGCCGACGCGCCAGTGCACGCCCTGCCCCGTGTCACGCTGCAGGGCGAGGCTACCGTGCTGGTGCCCGAGAGCCCCGACTGGACGGCCGCCCGCGCAGCCTACCTGGAACGCTTCCCCGAAGCCGAGCCGATGACGCAACTGGGGGACTTCATGTTTGTGGCCATCACGTTACGGGCGGCCCACCAAGTGGCGGGCTTTGGCGCTGCCCGGTCGCTGGATGCGGCGGCACTGGCCCAAGTGCTTCAAGCCAACCTCGCCAATCCCACTTAAAACAGCCGTTGGCCACGCCGGCCAGGCCCGTTGTCAAGCACCCTCGACAAACGCGACCATCATGCGGGCCACGTGCGGGCCGTCATGGCCCAGGGCCAGGCTGTTGTGGCTGGCGGTGAACTGCGCCTCGCCCAGCAGCGTGCGCCGGCGGCTGAGCAAATACGCGCTGTAGTCTTCCACAAACTCGGGGTGCGGCTGCACACAAAACACCTGCTGCCCTACGGCAAAGGCGGCCACCGGGCAAAAGTCGCTGCTGGCCAGCAGCGTGGCCCCGGCGGGCAACTCAAACACCTGGTCCTGGTGACTCGCCAGCAACGCAATATCGGTGCGCCCCTGGGCCTGCGCCAACTCGGGCGCGTGCCAGTCGTAGCGCAAGCGCCCGGTGCCCCAGCCTTGCGGCGCGCGCCCCACTTTGGCACCCAAACACAAGGCAATCAACTGGTGGCCAAAACACACGCCCACCAGCTTCTTTTTGGCCGCCAGCAGTTGCGTCACCCGCTGGCGCAGCTCCACCACCCAGGCGTCGTCCGAGAACGAATCGGCCCGACTGCCGGTCAGCAGCACCGCGTCAAAGTCATCAAATGAATCGGGATAGTGCCCCTGCTGGGTGTTGAACAACGCAAAGCTCCAGTCATCGGCCCCGGCCGCGCGCAAAAGGCGCTCAAACATGGCGCCGTAGCTGCCGTAGGTGGGCGCGACCGCGTCGTCCAGCACATCGTTGTCAAGAATACAAATTTTCATGGTGACTCGTCAGCTTCAATACAGGGGCGTGTTCAGCGCTTGGTGTGGTGCTTGCCTTCGCGCTTGGGCTTGTGCGCCGCAGGGTGCCGCGGGTGAGGCGCAGGCTCTGGCTCCGCCACCGGCGAGCTGGTCTTTTTACCCAGCCGCGATTCGGTGCCTTTGGCCAAACGGCCAATATTTTCAGCATGGCGGTACAGCAGCAGCAGCGACATAACGCCAGTCGCCAACAGCACGCCCTTGTTCATGTACCAGGCCACTCCGTCGCCAAACAGGTAGTACACCGGCGCAAACACAGCGGCGGTCAGGGACGCCAGTGACGAGTAACGGAAGAAGTAAGCCATGACCAACCACGTGACGGCCGTGGCCAGGCCCAAAATCCAGCTAAAGCCCAGCAGCACACCCAAGGCCGTGGCCACGCCCTTGCCGCCCACGAACTTGAAAAACACCGGGTACAAGTGCCCCACAAACGCCGCCAGGCCGACCATCGCCATGGTGCCTTCTTCCAGCCCATAAGGTTTGCCGTACCAACTGACCAGCGCCACCGGCAACCAGCCCTTGGCGGCGTCCAGCAAGAGTGTGGCAATGGCGGCGCCTTTGCTACCCGAGCGCAGCACGTTGGTGGCACCCGGGTTTTTGCTGCCAAAGGTGCGCGGATCGTTCAGGCCCATCACACGGCTGACGATGACCGCAAACGACAGCGAGCCGATCAGATAACCCGCCAAGGCGGCCAGCCAGGGTAAAAAAGATTGCATAGATTCC
>CAZLRQ010000035.1:0-12789 GCA_964562035.1 uncultured Rhodoferax sp.
CGCGATGGGCCGCTTCAATGTCTTCAGCTACCGCGGTGCCACGGTCATTGCCGACATACAAGCGGGGCTGAGCAGCTTCCGCAACGACAGCGACAACGCGATGGGCCGCTTCAATGTCTTCAGCTACCGCGGTGCCACGGTCATTGCCGACTACGGCCACAACCCGGACGCCATGATCGCGCTGGTGCAGGCGGTGCAGGCCATGCCAGCCAAAAGGCGCTCGGTGGTCATCAGCGGTGCGGGCGACCGGCGTGATGAAGACATTCGCCAGCAAACCGAGATTTTGGGCCACGCTTTTGACGACGTGCTGCTGTACCAGGACCAGTGCCAGCGCGGACGTGCGGACGGTGAGGTCGTGGCGCTGCTGCGTGCCGGCTTGGCAAAAGCCACACGAACGCAACACATCTCAGAAATTCAGGGTGAGTTTGTCGCCATTGATACCGCCATGGACGCCTTGCTGGAGGGTGATTTGTGCCTGATTCTGGTCGACCAGGTGGAAGAAGCGCTGGCCCACATTGCAGCGCGTATTGCGCGGGACCAGACCTGAACGGTCAGTTTGTCTCGTTGGCCGGGTCGCGGCCCATCAAGGCCGCCACGGCCTGGGCCGGCAGCATCTGGCCGTCCAGCAAGGCCACCACCGCTTGGGTGATGGGCATTTGCACGCCAGCGGCCCGCGCGCGCTGCAACACGGTGCGCGCCGAGTAAACCCCCTCAGCCACATGGCCCAGCGCGGCCACCGCCTGCTGCAAGGTTTGCCCGCCGGCCAAGGCCAGGCCCACTTGCCGATTGCGCGACAAATCACCGGTGGCGGTCAGCACCAGATCGCCCAAACCGCTCAAGCCCATGAAGGTCTCCGGCTTGGCGCCCAGCGCCACGCCCAGGCGGGTCATCTCGGCCAGTCCGCGGGTGATCAGCGCGGCTCGGGCGTTCAGCCCCAAGTTCAAGCCGTCACACAAACCGGTCGCAATGGCCAGCACATTTTTAACCGCCCCACCCACCTCGACGCCCACGATGTCGTCATTGGCATAGACCCGCACCGTGGGGCTGTGAAACGCCGTCACCAGGGCGCTGCGCACCGTCTCATGGGCGCTGGCCGCCACCAGCGCAGTGGGCTGCCCGCACGCCACTTCCAATGCAAAACTGGGGCCGCTCAGCACGCCAGCCTTCAAATTCGGCGCCACTTGCGCTTGTATTTCGTGGGCCAGCAAGCCAATAGAAGCGGCGGCAGCAGCAGACTCGAACCCTTTGCAAAGCCAGGCCACTGGGGCTTGACTACGCGACAAATCTGCCAACATACCGCGCAAGCCCGCCATGGGCGTGGCCACGATGACCAGATCCGCAAGAGCCGTGAACTCGCTCAACGACGCCAAAGCACCGCTGCGCACTGTCAACCCAGCGGGCAATCCAACGCCGGGCAGGTAGCGCACATTTTCACGGCACGCCGCCATGGCCGCGGCCTGATCGGCGTCGCGCGCCCACAGGGTCACACCATGTCGCGCCAAGGGGTTGGCACTGGCACTCACCGCCAGGGCGGTGCCCCAGGCACCCGCACCCAGAACTATTATTTTCATAGCTACTCAGGCAATATGGACGGGGGCTAGAGGCCTAAAAGGCTTAAAACTTATTGCGTCACGATGCGGGGGGCACTTTCAGCAGCGGCCGCCTGCTGCTGCTCGTACATCGCCTGGAAGTTGATTTCCGACAAATGCACCGGCGGAAAACCACCGCGCTGCACCAGATCAGCCACGTTGCCGCGCAGGTAGGGGTAAACAATCTGGGGGCAGGCAATGCCCATGATTTGACCCAGTTGCTCTTGGGGCAAATTGCGGATTTCAAAAATACCGGCTTGCGTGGCTTCCACCAAAAACACGGTTTTGTCCTTGATCTTGGTCTGCACTGTTGCAGTGACCGACACTTCATAAACGCCATCCGCCACCGGCGCCGCGTTCACACCCAGCTGAATGTCCACTGTGGGCGACTCTTGCTCCAGCAGGATCGCAGGGGAATTGGGCTGCTCCAGGGACGCCTCTTTCAGGTAGACGCGCTGGATCTGGAAAACGGGGGTTGCTTGCTCGGTCATGCTTTTTTCTCTTGGTTGGGGATGCAGATGTCATCTGCGCCAAAGATTCGGCGCAGGTTCAGGACACGGAATTTAACTGATCTCAGGCGGCGTTCAGCAGCGGCAGCAAGCCGCCCTGCGCTTCCAGGGCCACCAGGTCATCGCAGCCGCCCACATGGGTCTGGCCGATGAAAATCTGAGGCACGGTACGCCGACCGGTGATTTCCATCATCTGGGTGCGCTGCGCGGGGTCCAGGTCGGTGCGAATTTCTTCGAGTTGATCAACGCCATTGGCCTTGAGAATTTGCTTGGCCCGAATGCAGTACGGGCAAGTGGCGGTGAGGTAAATTTTGACAGCTTGCATGGTGGGCTTTCGTGAGCGGGCGTGGTCGGTTCAGGCTTTTTCAACCGGCAGGTTAGCAGCGCGCCAAGCGCCCAAACCGCCACTCAAAGACTGGGCGTTCTCGTAACCCAGCTTTTTGGCAGTAGCCACCGCGCGGCCCGAACGGGCACCGGACTGGCACACCAGAATCACCGGCAGTGCCTTGTTCTTCACCGTTGTTGGCAACTTCTGCTCCAACTCGCTCAAAGGAATGTTTTTGGCACCGCCCACGTGACCCGCCGCGTACTCATTGGCTTCGCACACATCAATCAGCACGGCTTTTTCGCGGTTGATCAGTTGCACGGCTGCTGCGGCCGTCAATCCACCACCAACACCGCCGGACAGGGCCGGCCAAAGCAGCATGGCGCCTGACGCCAATGCCACGCTCAAAATCATCCAGTTATCAATAATAAATTTCACGGGGTTCCTTGTTGAAATACGGACGGAGCAGCCCTTGGGTGCCGCTCCAGCGCGCAGAGTGATCTGCGCACAGCCTCTCATTTTAGAATGGCGGCGCGCGTGACGCACCCGGCCTTCGTTATTCCTCAACCCCGATGCCCGCTTGAGTGGCTACCGGGGCTTTTGACTCTGACCAACCATGTACAAATTAGTCCTCATCCGCCACGGCGAATCCACCTGGAACCTAGACAACCGCTTTACCGGCTGGACCGACGTGGACCTGACCCCTACCGGCATTGAACAGGCCAAGAACGCAGGGCACTTGCTCAAGGCCGAGGGCTATGAGTTTGACATCGCTTACACCAGCGTCCTCAAGCGCGCCACCCGCACCCTGTGGCATGTGCTCGACGAAATGGACCGCACCTGGCTGCCCGTGGTGAACAGCTGGCGCCTGAACGAGCGCCACTATGGCGCTTTGCAAGGCCTCAACAAAGGCGAGACCGCCAAGAAATACGGAGACCAGCAAGTGCTGGTCTGGCGCCGCAGCTACGACACGCCACCGCCTGCGCTGGAAGCCACTGACCCGCGCTGCGAACGCGCCGACCCGCGCTATGGCGATCTGCAGCCTGAGCAGATTCCCCTGACCGAGTGCCTGAAAGACACCGTGGCCCGTGTCATGCCGTTCTGGAACGAAACCCTGGCGCCAGCCATCAAGGGCGGCAAGCGCGTGGTCGTGGCAGCCCATGGCAACTCAATCCGCGCACTGGTCAAGTACCTGGACAACATCTCCGACGACGACATCGTCGGCCTGAACATCCCCAACGGCATTCCGTTGGTGTACGAGCTGGATGACAACCTCAAGCCGATCCGCCATTACTACCTGGGCGACGCCGAGGCAGCCGCCGCAGCCGCCGCTGCCGTGGCATCTCAGGGTAAAGCTTAAGTAAATACGGAACCACGCCAGCCCGTGACACTCAAAGCGTGTACATTGAATCGGCATAGGAAGATATATGGGTCACAAACTTAAAATTACGGGCTGGATTTCGCTGGGTGTCATGGCGGGGGCACTGACCACGGTGTCGCTGCAAACCGTGGCGCGGGGCACGCTGGCGCCCTTGCCGCTGGAAGAGTTGCAACAACTGGCCGCCGTCTTTGGCATGGTCAAGAGCAACTACGTGGAGCCGGTCGATGAGAAAAAACTCATCACAGACGCCATTGCCGGCATGGTGGCCGGGCTGGACCCGCACTCGGTCTACCTCGACAAAAAAGCCCTGAAAGATTTCAACGAAGGCACCACCGGCAAATTTGTCGGTGTGGGCATTGAGATTTCACAAGAAGACGGCGTGATCAAGGTGGTGTCGCCCATAGAGGGCTCCCCTGCGTTCCGGGCCGGCCTCAAACCCAATGACCTGATCACCAAGATTGATGACACCCCGGTCAAGGGCCTGACGCTCAATGAAGGCGTCAAACGCATGCGCGGTGAGCCCAATACCAAGGTCATCCTGACCATTTTCCGCAAGGCGGAAAACCGCTCGTTCCCGGTCACCATCACGCGCGAAGAAATCCGCACTCAGTCCGTGCGCAGCAAAGTGATTGAACCTGGCTACGCCTGGATTCGCGTGAGCCAGTTCCAGGAGCGCACGGTGGAAGACTTTGCACGCAAGGTCGAAGAAATTTACAAACAAGAACCCCAGCTCAAAGGCTTGGTGCTCGACTTGCGCAACGACCCGGGTGGCTACCTGGATGCTGCCGTGGCGTTGTCAGCTGCCTTTTTGCCAGAAAACGTGACGGTGGTGTCTGCCAATGGCCAATTGGCCGACAGCAAGTTCACCTACAAGGCCGCGCCACAGTTTTACCAACGCCGCGGACCCGACCCCATCAAGCGCTTGCAAGACGTCACCAAAGGAGCGTTAAAAAGCGTGCCACTGGTGGTGTTGGTGAACGAAGGTTCCGCCTCTGCCAGTGAAATTGTGGCCGGTGCCCTGCAAGACCACAAACGTGCGGCCGTGATTGGCAACCAGACCTTTGGCAAGGGCTCGGTCCAAACAGCAGTATGTCTTGACCCGTCGTTCCGCATGGACAACTGCCCCACCGCGGCGCTCAAACTCACCACCAGCCGCTACTACACGCCAAGCGGCAAGTCGATTCAGGCCAAAGGCATCGTGCCGGACATCATGGTGGACGAGACCGAAGAAGGCAATTTGTTCGCCGCCCTGCGCACCCGTGAAGCCGATCTGGAGAAGCACCTGAACAGCGGTCAAGGCGAAGAAAAGAAAGACGAAGCCCGCGAAAAAGCCCGGGAAGAAGCACGCAAGAAGCTGGAAGAGGAAATGAAGAAGCCGCTGGCCGAGCGCAAGATGCCTGAATATGGGTCAGACACTGACTTCCAGTTGATTCAGTCCATCAAGCACCTCAAGGGCCTGCCGGTGTTGGTCAGCAAGACTTTGGTGGAGCGCACCGAAGAAAAGAAAGACGAGTAAAACCGGTATGCGGGACGATGAGTTGCTGCGCTACTCGCGCCATATTCTGCTGAATGAGATCGGCATTGAAGGCCAGGAACGCATCTCCAAAAGCCACGTCTTGATTATTGGTGCCGGTGGCCTTGGGTCACCGGTGGCCCTGTATTTGGGTTCGGCGGGCGTGGGGGACATTACCGTAGTCGACCATGACACGGTGGACATGACTAATTTGCAGCGGCAGATTGCCCACACTATGGGGCGTGTGGGGGAACCCAAGGTGGCTTCGATTCAGGTGGCCATTGACGCCATCAACCCTGAAATTCGGGTCACTCCCGTTATGGCCCGGGCTGACGCCGTGCTGTTGGACACGCTGGTGGCGCAGGCTGATGTGGTGCTGGACTGCTGCGACAACTTCACCACACGCCATGCCATCAACGCGGCTTGCGTCAAACACGGCAAGCCATTGGTCTCAGGGGCAGCGATTCGCTTTGATGGGCAGGTTTGCGTGTACGACCCACGTGATGCCCAATCACCGTGTTATGCCTGCGTTTTCCCCCCGGACAGCACTTTTGAAGAAACCCGCTGCGCCACTATGGGGGTGTTTGCGCCCTTGGTCGGCATCATCGGCTCGGTACAGGCCGCAGAAGCCCTGAAACTCATCAGTGGCGCCGGACGACCGCTGACGGGACGCCTGCTCATGCTGGATGGCCGGTCCATGGAGTTCAATGAAGTGCGCATAGGTCGCCAGGCGGACTGTCTCGTCTGTGGCAAGCCGCACTGAGGCATTTATTTGGCCTTGAACGCAGGATAACAACTGCCGTGACGCTTGCGAAAGTCGCGCGGTACCTCGGCGGCGTCATTCGCAAACAACCCCAAGCGAGCTTGCCGGGCTAACTTCTCTTCGGCCGCATAGGGGCCGGGACTGCGGCGCCAACGATAAGACCACGCATGCCCTGATCGCACCATGCGGGCACCCAGGTCTTCTCCCTTTAAATGAACGCGAGCCAAACCGCGACCATAGTCATCTTGGTGGTTGACCATCACACTCACCCGCTGGTGCAAGGCCAACTTGAGCAGAAACGTGCGCGACGTCTCACCGCCGGGCTGGCATATTTCTGGCGCATCAATGCCCTCAAGTCGCAGTTTGCGCGGTCGTCCGCCAGCATCGGCTCGAACCCACACCGTGTCACCATCCGCAATGCGCTCCACCTGGCCGGTGTAGACCTCTTTGGAATGGACGCTGGCACTCCAGGCCAGCATGATGGAGATTAATAATTTAAACAAAATGAATGCTTGGTCATATGAAGAGACCCTCACGCAAGGGCGCCGAAGCATACAGCGGGCCACAAGGCCAGATTTGACAGCATGAAAAGCGTCACCTTTTGATCTTGGTAGAAAATTGTTCCTGTTAGACTTAATTTTTTAAATTGTCCAGACCATTTGTGGCCAACACGACTTCATCCTCTGTGATCGATCTGCGTCATTTGCGTCTGGACGATGCGCGCGCTCTGGTAGAACATGACCCTGCAAGCCAGCTCGCGCGACAAGAAGACTCGCCAACCCTTTACTTACAAAGCATTCTGGATGGTTTGTGCGAGCTGTCGCTGAAAGACCCACTCACCGGGCTGGCAAATCGCCGGCAATTTCACCAGGTGCTTAGCCGTGAAATCGACGTAGTGGCCCGCTCTGGCGAGCCCGCACTTTTGTTGATGATGGACATTGACCACTTCAAGAAAGTCAACGACACCTATGGCCACCCGGCTGGCGACCAGGTGCTGCAAGCCATTGGCAAGTGCCTGAGCACCTGTGTGCGCCCCATGGACACGGTTGCACGCTATGGTGGCGAAGAGTTCGCCGTCATTTTGCCAAGCTGCCTGGCTTCTTTTGGGCGGGCCGTTGCCGAGCGCATCCGCGAAGCCGTGGGCGCCTTGTCTATCTCTGTGTCGCCGCTGGTCAGCATACAGGTCACGGTCAGCGTAGGGGGTGCTTACGCGCCCGAGTGGGTTCGCTCAACCTCGTCCCTCTGGATAGACCGTGCCGACACACTGCTGTACCGTGCCAAATCTGAAGGACGTAACCGCGTCTGCATTGACGCACAACACGAAATATCGGTGAGTGCTGAAGAAAAAAATATGTTGTTTGGCCATCTCTCCTTGGGAGATCCTGCATGGATCGAAAGTATTTCCGGTGATTCGGGCAGCAGTGCTGCGGGTAGCGCCATGAACAGGATCAATTAATCATGAGCGATGTCCTGAACCCTCCCCAAGACAGCGCGCCAGCCGCCGCCGTGCCCTTGAAGCCCATTGGACGCGTCATGGCGGTGACCAGCGGCAAAGGTGGTGTTGGCAAAACATTTGTGTCTGCCAACCTGGCCGCGGCCTTGGCAAAGCGGGGCCATCGGGTCCTTGTACTGGACGCCGACCTGGGCCTGGCAAATCTGGACGTGGTCCTTAACCTGTACCCCAAAATCACGCTGCATGACGTTTTCACGGGCAAGGCCAAGCTTGAAGAAGCCATTGTTCGGGCACCGGGCGGCTTTTCAGTGTTGCTCGCTGGCTCCGGCATGGTGGAGTATTCGCGCCTGACGCCTGAAGTGCGAGACGACTTTCTGCGCATCATGAACGGCCTGACGCCGCACTACGACATCGTTTTGCTGGACACGGGCGCTGGCATTTCGGACGTGGTGCTGTTTGCCGTGTCGCTGGCGTCTGAGGTTTTGGTGGTGGCAACGCCTGAACCCACCTCGTTAACCGATGCCTATGCCACCATCAAGGTGCTGGTTGGCCAGCAAAAGCGCCAGAATATCCGGATGGTGATCAACCAGACGGCGCGTTTGGGTGATGGTCGGGCCATTACCACTCAATTGCAGCAGGTGCTGGATCGGTTCGTACCCAGTGAGCCTGGGCGCCCGGTGCGCTTGATTCACATGGGAGACATTCCGTCTGACCTGTCGGTGCGGCAAGCCATCATGCGCCGGCAGTTGCTGATGCAATCCATGCCGGGCTGTCCAGCCGCACTGGCCATCTCTCAATTGGCCGGCAAACTGGAAGACGCCATCATCCGGCACCAAGCTTGAGGCTGGCGCCTGCCAGTCCCATACCGTCATCGCCAGATCAAGCGGTGATGATCCAACCCTCCAACACATCCATCTCAGCCGGCAAACCGTAGCGGCTGCAGCCCTCGGTATGCCGGGTCTGCGCCCAAGCGGCCTGGAGCAGACACAGCACGGCGTCCAAGCTGTCACCGCTGGCATCATCTACCAAAGTGTCGCGTTGTGCATGGGTCAGTTTGAGGCGTAACCCCAAGCGGGTTTGACCATGCTCCAGCGCGGTGATCAAGTCTTTGCGTGCAATCAAGCGCTCGGGGGTTTGGCGGGCCTTGTCGTCACTCTTGTAACTCCGGTTGCCCAATATCTCGCGCGCCAACAAGCCTGGGTAGCCTTCCAGCGCGGCCCGATGGCCTGAGCCCGTGGCCACACCATCAGACTCACCAGAATGCAAGCCAACCAGATTGACCCCTGCGGCCATCAACAAGGGCACACCCGCATGCAACATGTAAGCAACAGGCGGATTCACCCACTTCATGGAAGGACTGGAGCCCGCCGGCCGGTCTGTCGCCCGGTGGGCGAACTTGTGGCCAGCCGGACGAGCATTGCAAAAAGCAGCAAAAGCGTCACGAATTTCAGCCCGGCTGAGCGTCGCGTAATGACGCATGCAGTCGGCCCACTGATGTGGCCAGTTCAGTTGTTCGATCAATTCACGGGGTAACCCAAAAGGCAGATCGAAGGCGCCAATCCATGGCTTTGGTTGGTGCAGCCACTGCGCAAACTCGTCCAGCGAAGTCAAGCGCTCCAGCGTGGTGAGCTGGACCCGCCCGTCACGCTGTTGACCCAACGCGAGGACGATTGGTTTTTTTCGACTGGGGCTACTGGAAAAATCACAGCCCACCAAAAAAGGCAACTCCACTGGTGGCATGCTGGACGAATGACTGGGTGCCGGTGCGCCAGTCTTAGGACCAGTCTTCAGTTCAGGCACGGCCGATGATGGAGGCCGTAGCCATCAACTCTTCCAGCAAGGCCAGAGATACCCGACCGGAAACCGAATAGGGATCAAGCTCCGGCTTCTCGGCGTATTTCAGCAGGATGGACGCATTGATACGCGACATATTCACTTCACCCATGGTCCAGCCGGCAAAACGGCGCTCAGAGATTTCTTCATAGTGCAGCAGCACCACGTCTTTGTGCCGGGAATCACGCTGAATGTGGCCGTACAACTCGCTGATGGGCATGCGCCCGCCTTCAATGGCCTGCAGAAAAATCCCGCCGCCGTAGCACAAGATGCCGGTGATGCCGCACTCCGGGTTGTGCTGGCGGGACTGCGCCAAAATGGCTTCAATAGCGCTCGGGCTCGTGTCAATGGCACGGCTTGCGTAAAGTAAACGAACCAACATGATGGATTAACCTTTCTGGGGAATCAGTGACAGGAATTCACGGCGCAGGTTGGGGTCTTTGAGGAAACTACCGCGCATGACCGAGTTGATCATCTTGCTGTTCATGTCCTTGACACCGCGCCAGCTCATGCAGAAGTGGCTGGCTTCCATCACGATGCCCAGGCCATCGGGCTGTGTTTTTTGCTGAATCAGATCAGCCAGCTGAACCACCGCTTCTTCCTGGATCTGGGGCCGGCCCATCACCCACTCGGCCAGCCGGGCGTACTTGGACAAGCCAATCACGTTGGTGTGCTCGTTGGGCAGCACACCAATCCAGATCTGGCCAATCACCGGGCAAAAGTGGTGGCTGCAGGCGCTGCGCACCGTGATGGGTCCAACGATCATCAGCTCGTTCAAGTGCTCGGCATTCGGAAACTCGGTGATCGCGGGTGGGCTAACGTAGCGGCCCCGGAACACTTCGTTCAGGTACATCTTGGCCACGCGACGTGCGGTCTTGTCGGTGTTGTGGTCACGCTCGGTGTCAATCACCAGGCTGCTCAACACACCTTTCATTTTTTCTTCAACTTCATCCAACAGGCGCTCAAGCTCACCAGGTTGAATGAAGTCGGCAATGTTGTCATTGGCGTTGAAGCGCTTGCGCGCCGCGGTCAGGCGCTCCCGGATCTTGACGGAGACGGGCGTGCCTTCATCGGTGTCACTTGAATTCATGGTGCATTGGCTTTTCATTAACGGACCAGCATGGTAGCAGCGTTTCAATTTTAAGGTTTTTAGCCTCTAGCCCTTACTCACATTGCGTCATTAGCTATTAATTTAATAGCGTTTTCCATTCAGGAATAACAAAACCCGCATCAAGCCGAACGCCAGTCGATCCAGCAGACGCTGCCGCCAGGGGCGATTGGCGTAGTCTGTACGGTCCACGGCCGCACCACCGCTCTCAAACGCCTGCTCCAACCGCGTACGCAAATCCTGGGCAAATACCGGGTCATTCACCACCACATTGGCCTCGCGGGCCAGCAGCAGGCTCAAGGGGTCCAGGTTGGACGACCCTACCGTGGCCCAGTGGCCGTCAATGACCGCCACCTTGGCATGCAGAAAACTCACCGAATACTCATGAATCTCAACGCCGGCCGCCAGCAAGGCGCCGTACACCGGACGCGTTGCGTGGTACTGCATGAAATACTCATAGCGCCCCTGCAACAGCAAGCGCACACGCACCCCGCGCAGTGCAGCATGAATCAAGCCCTTGCGCAGCTTGTAGCCGGGTAAAAAATAGGCATTGGCAATGATGATTTCATGCTGGGCCTCACCGATGGCTTTACGGTATGCCCGCTCAATACGGGTCCGGTTACGCACGTTGTCACGCAACACCAGCTCGGCCACTGCACCTTGCACCAAGCCTACAGGTTGGACCGCATTCACTGGCGGTTCTTGACTCGCAGGGCGCAAGGCTTGTCGAACCGCCGCCTGCACGGTGGCCCAAGCGGTGGGGAAATCACTTTGGCGAACCTTGCGCAGGGCCTGCAGGCGCCACCACAACTGCACGGTAGCGGCGTGCGCCGCCTGCACCAGCGGGCCTTCCACACGCACTGCAAAATCAAAACGTGGTGAATCCAGGACGCCGTGATTCGGATCAAAAAAATCATCCAGCACATTGATGCCACCACAAAACGCCACCACCCCGTCCACCACACACAGCTTGCGGTGCAAGCGGCGCCACCGGCTGGGGATGAGCAAGCCCAACCGACCCAGCGGAGAATAAATGCGCCAGGCCACCCCCGCCCGCTTGAAGCGATCCCTCCATTCGGGCGGCAAGGCCGGTGTGCCCACGCCGTCCATCACCAGGTAAACAGCCACCCCCCGCAGTGCTGCACGCTCCAGGGACTCTGCCACTTTCTGGCCTGAGGCGTCCACATTGAAAATGTAGGTTTCCAGCCGAACCTCATAGGCGCTGCGGTCTATTGACTGCACCAAGGCAGCAAAGTACGCTTCGCCACCCTGGAGCAACTGAACTTGGTGACCGGCATACTGGTTGGCCATGTGCAGCCTAAGAGACCAGGCCAAATTCGGCGATCAGCGGCAGGTGGTCTGACATGCGCCACCAGATGCGGCCGCGCGGCACATGCACCCCCAGCGGCCGCAGGCCACGGGCATAAACGTAGTCCAGTTGCACCAGCGGCAAACGCGAGGGAAAGGTCGGCTGCTTGTGTCCGTCAAACGCCCGCAAATCAATCGATTGCAAGGCGTTGGTCACCAAGGCACCCCAGTCATTGAAGTCGCCCGCCACCAGCAGCGGAGCCCCAGCCGGCACCTCACGCGCAATAAAACGCTGCAACTGTGCCACCTGGCGCGCCCGGCTGGCCTTGATCAGCCCCAGGTGCACCACCACCACATGCACCGACCGGCCATCCACCAACACCTCGGAGTGCAGCAGCCCGCGCTGTTCAAAGCGGTGGTCCGAAATATCCTCATGCTGGTGCGACACCACGGGCCAGCGCGACAGCATGGCGTTGCCATGCTCACCATGGCGGGTGATCGCGTTGGTGCGGTAAACGGCCTCATAACCCTCTGGAGCGAGAAAATCCGCCTGCGGCAACTCCGGCCAGCGGGGGAAAAATTTAGCCTCGCCGCGGTTCAGTTTGCGAACCTCCTGCAAACACACAATATCGGCGTCCAGCTGCTCAATGGCGTGGCCCAGGTTGTGAATTTCCAGCCGACGCTGCGGCCCAAGTCCCTGCACGCCCTTGTGAATGTTGTAAGTCGCCACACGCAGCACGTTCATGATCAAGGCTCCACTACCGCTTTTTGGGACAACATCAAAATCGCCTCAGCATTAGAGGGTGAAAAGCAGGCCTGTGCTGCTTGCTGGTAGGGCAGCCACTGGTAAGCCGTGTGTTCACGCGGACTCAAATGCACCGGTAACCGCGCCGGCACACGCAGACCAAACAAATGCTCGGTATTGCGCGTCACGCCCGGCGCGTAGCGGTGTCGCCAACGGGGATAAATTTCATACACATTCTCCAGATACCAGTCCTGCAGGCCGG
>CAZLRQ010000035.1:12889-14584 GCA_964562035.1 uncultured Rhodoferax sp.
CGCCAACGGGGATAAATTTCATACACATTCTCCAGATACCAGTCCTGCAGGCCGGCGGCCAGTGGCGTGTCGGGTCCGCAGTCCAGACCGGTTTCCTCGTACACCTCGCGCACAGCGGTTTGCGAAAACGACTCGTCCAGCGTGTCTTTGCTGCCCGTCACCGACTGCCAGAAATCATCGGCATCGGCCCGCTTGATCAGCAGCACGTCCAGCGCGGGGGTGTAGATCACCACCAGAACAGATTGGGGTATTTTGTAAATCGCGGACATATGAAAAAGGGCGCCGTATTGGCGCCCTTTCATTCTGCCTGAAGCCCCGCGAGGACCAGGCTTAGACCGTTTTAGCAGCGTCAGGGGTACGCAAACGAATGTGCAATTCGCGCAACTGCTTCTCGTCGACCGTCGAGGGCGCCTGCGTCAGCAAGCACTGGGCACGCTGGGTCTTGGGGAACGCAATCACGTCACGAATTGACTCGGCACCAGTCATCAGCGTGACGATACGATCCAAACCAAAAGCCAAACCACCATGCGGTGGCGCACCGTATTGCAGTGCGTCCAGCAAAAAGCCGAACTTGTCTTGTGCTTCTTCAGGGGTGATCTTCAGAGCATCAAACACTTTTTGCTGCACGTCAGCGCGGTGAATACGGACCGAGCCACCGCCCATCTCCCAACCATTCAAGACCATGTCATAGCCTTGCGAGATGCACTTCTCGGGCGCCGTGACCATCCAGTCTTCGTGCCCTTCTTTGGGCGCCGTGAAGGGGTGGTGCACGGCCGAGTAGCGCTGCGCTTCTTCGTCAAACTCGAACATCGGGAAATCCACCACCCACAGCGGGCGCCAGGCTTTCTCGAACAAACCGTTCTTCTTGCCAAACTCGCTGTGGCCGATCTTGATGCGCAGGGCGCCAATGGCGTCATTAACGATTTTGGCCTTGTCAGCACCAAAGAAAATCAGGTCACCATCTTGGGCGCCCGTGCGCGCCAGCACTTCGGCAATCGCTTTGTCATGGATATTTTTAACAATGGGCGACTGCAGGCCATCACGGCCCTTGGAGAGGTCGTTGACCTTGATATACGCCAAGCCTTTGGCACCGTAAATCTTGACGAACTCGGTATAGGCGTCAATCTCGCCCCGGCTCAGGCCACCCACTTCACGCGCGCCACCCGGTACCCGCAAGCCCACCACGCGGCCCGCCTTCATGGTGGCCGCACCGGCGAAGACCTTGAAGTCCACATCGGTCATCACATCGGTCAATTCGGTGAATTCCAGCTTGACGCGCAGATCAGGCTTGTCGGAGCCATAGCGGTGCGCCGCTTCCTGGAAGGTCATCACGGGGAATTCGCCCAAGTCCACACCCAACGTGTTCTTGAACACCGTGGTGATCATGCCCTGGAACATGTCGCGAATGTCTTGCTCAGAGAGGAACGACGTTTCGATATCAATCTGCGTGAATTCAGGCTGACGGTCAGCGCGCAAATCTTCGTCGCGGAAGCACTTGGTGATCTGGTAATAACGGTCGTAGCCCGCCACCATCAACAACTGCTTGAACAGCTGCGGACTTTGCGGCAGGGCAAAAAAGTGACCGTCATGCACCCGGCTTGGCACCAGATAGTCACGCGCCCCTTCAGGGGTCGACTTGCCCAGCATGGGCGTTTCAATGTCAATGAAACCGTTGGCATCGAGGAACTTGCGCAC
>CAZLRQ010000036.1:0-14510 GCA_964562035.1 uncultured Rhodoferax sp.
CGCTGCAGTGCATCGCCAAGGGCGACAACCACACCCAGGCGTTGGGCGCGCTGGTGGCCAGCACCGACAGCGTGCTGGACGCCCTGAACACGGCCACCACCACTTTTGACAGCCTCAGCAAGCACAAGGGCGACCAGATGATGAAGGAGCTCACGGGCATCGTGTCGAGCATCCAGACCATTGCGCGGGAGGCCAAGATCGTGAGCTTCAATGCCCAGGTCATGGCGGCCCGCGCCGGCCAGCACGGGCGCGAGTTTGCCGTGGTCGCCAACGTGCTCTCGGGCATCACCAACGAGATCGACGGCCTGTCTCGCGAAGCCATCAATCTGGCCGCACGAAACCAAAAAGCCGCGTGAGGGCTACCCAGGGCAGCGTCTAAACTGCGGCCCATGGAAAAGTTTGATGTCGTGATCGTGGGTGCCGGGGCTGCCGGGCTGTTTTGTGCCGGAGTCGCCGGGCAACGGGGGCTTAAGGTGCTGGTTATCGACCACAGCAAGGCGGTGGCCGAAAAAATCCGGATTTCAGGGGGCGGCCGCTGCAACTTCACCAACCTGGACACCGGGCCCGCCAATTTTTTGAGCGACAACCCGCGCTTTTGTCGCTCCGCGTTGTCGCGCTACACCCCCCGTGACTTCATCGCCCTGCTGCAAAAACACCAGGTGGCGTTTCACGAAAAGCACAAAGGTCAGCTGTTTTGCGACCGCTCGGCCGAAGACATCATCGACTTGCTGCTGGCCGAGTGCGCGCTGGGCGGCGTCACCCGCTGGCAGCCGTGTGGCGTCAAAAATATAAGGTTTTTGGCCTCCAGCCCTTACGGGGCAAGCGCAAGCAGCTATGAAATAGAGACTGACCAAGGCACGGTTCATTGTGCTGCGCTGGTCGTGGCCAGTGGCGGCTTGTCGATTCCCAAGATTGGGGCCACGGACCTGGGCTACCGCATCGCCCGCCAGTTTGACCTGCCCGTGGTCACCCCTCGCCCGGCGCTGGTGCCCTTGACGTTTGACCCCGACGCCTGGGCCCCGTTTGCCCAACTCTCGGGCTTGTCCTTGCCCGTGAAGATCGAAACCGGCAACAAGAAATCGACCATGGCGTTTGCCGAAGATTTGCTGTTCACGCACCGCGGCTTGAGCGGCCCCGGGGTGCTGCAAATTTCAAGTTACTGGCAAGCCGACACCCCCATCCGCCTGAACCTGGCGCCCGATAGCAACCTGCTCCAGCAACTGAACCACGCCAAAGCCACGTCCCGCAAACTGATTGCCAACGAACTCTCAACGCTGGTGCCCTCCCGCCTGGCCGACACCTGGACGGCACTGGGCGCCCCAGCGGGCCACAACTGGCAGCGCCCCATCAACGAGGCGACTGACAAGGCCTTGAATGCGCTGGCCGAACGCCTGACGCGCTGGGAAATCACCCCCACGGGATCCGAGGGCTACAAAAAAGCCGAGGTCACCGCCGGCGGTGTCGACACCGTGGCTTTGTCAAGTCAAACCATGGAGTCACGCCAGAGCGGCCTGTATTTCATTGGCGAAGTGGTGGATGTGACGGGCTGGCTGGGCGGCTACAACTTTCAGTGGGCCTGGGCCAGCGGCTTTGCCTGCGCCCAGGGGCTGGCCGCAAAATTGTTGCCAGCAACACAAAATTGATGGCTTTCGGGTATTGAAGCGGTATTTTGCAACGCTATAATCCAAGGCTTTGCTGGCAAACCCCCGCTGCCTGATCAACTTTTAAGCGGGGAAAATCGCTTGACGCAGCGTACAGGGCTCGATCTCCTTGTATGACTTGCGTTGGCACAATCTGGATGACATTACGTAATGACAATGATCCGTGTTAAAGAGAACGAACCTTTTGACGTTGCACTGCGCCGCTTTAAGCGCACGATCGAGAAATTGGGCCTGTTGACTGACTTGCGCGCTCGCGAGTTCTACGAAAAACCAACAGCTGAGCGCAAGCGCAAGAAGGCTGCTGCTGTCAAGCGCAACTACAAGCGTATTCGCGCCATGCAGTTGCCCAAGAAGATGTACTAAAGCAGTACGCCTTCCGAGGCTCTGAAAAAAGCTCGCCGGGGACGCTCAGGCGGGCTTTTTTTATGGCCAAACGCAAAGCCATTGCACACACTCCCGATTAATCTCTTCCTCATTTCACAAGGACTGCCATGTCACTCAAAGACCAGATTACCGAAGACATGAAAACCGCCATGCGCGCCAAAGACAGCTTTCGCCTGGGCACCATTCGCCTGCTGTTGGCGGCCGCCAAGCAAAAAGAGGTGGATGAGCGCGTGGTGCTGGACGACGCCGCCCTGGTCGCCATCGTCGACAAGCTCATCAAGCAGCGCAAGGACTCGATTGCCGCCTTCACCCAGGCTGACCGCATGGATCTGGCCGACAAGGAAGCCGCTGAAGTGAAGGTGCTGGAAGCCTATCTGCCGCAGCGTTTGAGCGCGGATGAAGTTGCGACTGAAGTGCGTGCCATCGTGGCTGAACTGGCCACCGAGCTGGGCCGCAGCGCGGGCCCGGGCGACATGGGCAAAGTGATGGGCGTCGTGAAAACCCGCCTGGCTGGCAAAGCCGAAATGGGACAAATTTCTGCAGCCGTGAAAGCCGCCTTGGCCGGTTAAAACGAAAAACCCGGCCAAAGCCGGGTTGAGTCACCGCCCGTCAAGGCAACGCCCGGGTGCCTCAGCTGCCGGCCACCTTCATGCGGTTCACCAAAATGGACCCCACCGACTTGGCCCCGTAGTTATAGGTGTCTGCCCCCACCGCTTTAATACCCTTGAGCATGGCCTTCATGTTGCCGGCAATGGTGATTTCATGCACCGGGTAGGCAATGCACCCGTTCTCAACCCAGAAACCACTCGCCCCACGGGAATAGTCGCCGGTGACGTAGTTCACGCCGCTGCCCATGAGTTCGGTCACCAGCAGGCCGGTGCCCAGCTTTTTCAGCATCGCATCCAGGTCATCACCGGGGCGGGTCAGACGCGACGTCAAGGTGAGGTTGTGCGAACCGCCGGCGTTGCCCGTCGTCTTCATGCCCAACTTGCGTGCCGAGTAAGTGCTCAGGAAATAACCCTGCACGCACCCTGCCTCCACCACCTGACGCGCCTTGACTTTGACACCCTCGTCGTCAAACGGTGAGCTGCCCTTGCCGCGTTTGATGAACGGGTCCTCCATGATGTCAATGTGCTTGGGTAACACCTGTTTGCCCAGCGAATCCAGCAAAAACGAACTCTTGCGGTACAGCGCCCCGCCACTGATGGCCTGTACAAAAGCCCCCAGCAAACCAGCCGCCAGCGGCGACTCAAACAGCACCGGGCACTCGGTGGTGGCAATCTTGCGCGCCTTCAGCCGGCTCAGGGCCCGCTCGGCGGCATAACGACCAATGGCTTCAGGCGCGGCCAGGTCGTCAGCACAGCGCATGGAGCTGTACCACGCGTCACGCTGCATGTCATTGCCCTTGCCGGCAATGGGCGACACCGACATCGAGTGGCGCGAACTGGCATAGCCCCCGCGAAAACCGTGGGTGTGGGCGCTGAAAAAATGCGACTGCTGGGCCGACACGCTGGCGCCCTCGCTGTTGGTGATGCGCTTGTCGGTGCGCAGCGCAGCCTCTTCCGCCACCAACGCCAGGCGCGCGGCCTGCTCGCTGTCAATCGACCAAGGGTGAAACAGGTCCAGGTTGGTGCGCTGCTTGGAGGGTGCGGCAATGTCTTTGGCATCGGGCAAGGCGGCAAACGGGTCTTCTGCGGTGAAGCGGGCAATGTCGTACGCCGCTTTCACGGTTTGCTGAATGGCCGCCTTCGAGAAATCAGAGGTGCTGGCATTGCCACGGCGCTGGCCGACGTAAACCGTCACGCCCAGCGACTTGTCGCGGTTGCGCTCCACGTTCTCCAGCTCCCCCTTGCGCACAGACACGCTCAGGCCACAGCCCTCGGAGGCCTCGGCACCAGCGTCGGTGGCACCGAGCTTTTTGGCGTGTCCCAGGGCGGTGTCCACGAGGTCTTCAAAGTAAGCGCGGCTATAGCTGAAGCCGGCGTCAGGACCGGACTGGGCGGGGGAGGTGTTGGGTTTCTTCATTTGGGGGGCTATGATACTTGGCTGCGCGCAACCCTGCGCCGCCCCTGTTTCCAATCTCCACACCATGTCACGCAAACTCAAAAAAGGCTATTTTGTTCGAGGCGAATTCGTCGCTGAAGGCAGCGAGCGCGATCTCGAACTCAAACGCGAACTCAAAGGCACGGACGACCAAAGTCGCACGGACATGAAGCGTGAGAGTGACGAATTGCAGAAGCTGGGGGAAGACCTGCTGACGCTGCGCCCCGAGCTCATCGCCAAGCTGGACTTGACCGAAAAGCTGAAAGACGCCGTGGCCGAGGCCAAGCGCATCACCAACTTTGAGGGCAAGCGCCGCCAGATGCAATTCATTGGCAAGCTCATGCGCAAGATCGAGCCCGAGGTGCTGGAAACCGTGCGCACGGCCCTGACGGAGCAAACCAGTGGCTCGGCACAAGACAACCTGGTGCTGCACCTGGCCGAGACCTGGCGCGACCGCCTGATCAGTGAAGACGACGCCTTTGGCGAATGGATCACCCAGTGCCCGGACACGGACGCCCAACAACTGCGCGCCCTCATCCGCCAGGCACGCAAGGACATCAAACCCGCCGTGCCAGGTGAAGCCGTGCGCCATGGCCGCGCTTACCGAGATATTTTTCAGACCGTGCGCGAACACTTGCGCGAGCGCAGTGAGGCACAAGCCGCTGACGCAGACACCCACGCCGAAGAAGACGACACCCCATGACCACCACCGCCAGCCCTTTTGATGCCATCAAGATTGGCATCGTCTCCATCAGCGACCGCGCTTCTGGCGGGGTGTATGTTGACAAAGGGCTGCCGGCCTTGCAGGACTGGCTGACGCGGGCGCTGAAAAACCCGCTGCAGTTCGAGCCCCGGCTGATCCCGGACGACCAGGCCACCATCAGCGCCACGCTGATTGAGTTGGTCGCGTCGGGCTGTGCGCTGGTGCTGACCACCGGTGGCACCGGCCCGGCCCTGCGGGACGTGACGCCCGAGGCCACGCTGGCCGTGTCGCACAAGGAAATGCCAGGTTTTGGCGAGCAAATGCGCCAGATCAGCCTGAAGTTTGTGCCCACTGCCATCTTGTCCAGGCAAGTGGCGGTGATTCGGGACCAGACCCTGATCATCAACCTGCCGGGGCAACCCAAGTCGATTCAGGAAACGCTGGAAGGCCTGAAGGACGCCAACGGCGAAACGCTGATGGCGGGCATTTTTGCCGCCGTGCCCTACTGCGTGGACCTGATTGGCGGGCCCTACATGGAGACCGATGAAGCGGTCTGCAAAGCCTTCCGGCCCAAAGCAGCAGTGCGCACGTTTTCTTGATGAAATAGGCCTCTAGCCCCCGTGGCTATTGCGCTAGTAGCTACAAATAATATAGCTTCCACGATCGCTTCAGCGCTTTCGCTTGGGGGCCACAGGCCTCGGCACCACGGTCACGTCAAGCTGCACATCCTGTAAATCTGCCAATCCGGCACGGGTTTGCAAGCCCAGACGCAAGCGCTCCTGCTCGGCATCACTCAGCGCATCGCGCAACTGCAGCGTCACCAACAACAAGGGCCGCTGCACCGCAGTTTTCAAGGGGGCCTGGTCGCCGACGGCGGCCACGCTGCGCAAGCCCGTTGCCACGTTGAGTAGCAGTGCCTGCGGAAACTGCGCCTGCAACTCACGGTAAATGGCCGCCAGCGGCAGTTGCGTGGCCGCCGAATTTTGCGCCGCCTGCAACTGCGCCTGCAGCGCGGCAATCCGTGTCTCGCGCTCGGCAATGTCGGAGCGGTTGGTCTGCAAAAACTCGTTGATCAGGTCTTTTTTGATCAGACTCATGTCGGGCATGACCTGACCGGACTGCGCCAGCGTCAAGCTGACATTGGCCAGACCGTAGTCCGACAAGCGCGCCTCCAGGACCTTGATCTCGGCGTCGGGCAAACGATCGCCCACCACATTCACCTGCAACTGCCGCGCCTTGAAATCTGTATCCTGCGACACCACCAGCAGGTTGGGCCGCGTGCGCAGCACTTCGCGCACAAAGCGCGTTGAATTGGCATCAAACCACTCTTTTTGCACCAGTTGAATGGCCAAAAATACACTGGGCACCAAGGTCAGCAAGACCACCAAACCAATGACGGTGCGCCGCTTGAGCAAGGAGCGATCTTCCAGCACATTCACGTTGGGCAGGCGCATGACCCGCACCATCATCAAAGTGGCAATGGCAATGAACACACTGTTGATGGCAAAAAGGTAAAAAGCACCCAAAAAATAAGACAGGTTGCCTGTGGCCAGGCCGTAGCCCGCCGTGCACAGCGGCGGCATCAGTGCCGTGGCAATGGCCACGCCCGGAATCAGGTTTGACTTGACGCGCCGGGTCACGCCAATCACGCCGGCCAGGCCGCCAAACAGGGCAATCAGCACATCCCAGATAGACGGTGTGGTGCGCGCCAGCAGTTCGGAGTGGGCCTGCGTCAGTGGCGTCAACCAGAAATACAAAGTCGACGCGAGCAAGCTGATGAACGCCGCCAAACCCAAATTGAACAGCGACGACCGCATCAACGCCGAATCGTTCACGCCGGCCCCGTAGCCCAAACCGATGATGGGCCCCATCAAGGGGGAAATCAGCATGGCCCCAATTACCACCGCGGTGGAGTTGACGTTCAGGCCCACGGAGGCAATCAAAATGGCAAAAATCAACACCCACAGGTTGGTGCCCCGAAACTCCACGCCACTGCGGATGGTGGCGTCAATTTCAGCCACATCGGCCTGGTCGGCGCGAAGGTCAAAACGCCTGAGCAGCCTGAGTTTGAGAGATCGGTAAATCATGGCGGCGGGCTGGACAGGTCAGCGCGACTATTTACCGACCAGTTGGTTCAGCCGGTCGGCCTCAAAATGCTCCTGTCGGGCCGCGTCCTGGGGCACGATGGACACCACCTGGCGTGGGCAGTTGAGTTGCTCAATGGCTTTCCAGATCATGGCGATCTGGTGCTCCTGACCGGCCGCACTGTCAATGAGCCCGCGCATGGCCTGGCTCAGCGGGTCGTCGCTTTGCGTCAGGCCGTAGGCTGAAAATCCCATTTTTGAGGCCGCCTCTTCCCGCTTGATGTCGATGTCGGCCTGAATGATGCGCGCCGGGTTGCCCACCGCGGTAGCGCCAGCCGGCACCGGCTTGGTCACCACGGCATTCGACCCCACCTTGGCACCGTCGCCCACCGTGAAGCCGCCCAACACCTGCGCCCCCGCGCCGACCACCACGTTGCGGCCCAGCGTGGGGTGGCGTTTGGTGCCCTTGTAAAGCGAGGTACCGCCCAGCGTCACGCCCTGGTAGATGGTGCAACCGTCGCCAATTTCAGCCGTTTCGCCCACCACCACGCCCATGGCATGGTCAAAAAACACGCGGTCGCCCACCTTGGCCCCAGGGTGAATTTCAATGCCCGTCAGGAAGCGAGCCGTGTGCGAGATGAACCGACCCAGCCATTTGAAGTTGTGCTGCCAACACCAGTGCGCGCGCCGGTGCAGGATCACCGCGTGCAGGCCGGGGTAGCAGGTCAGCACCTCCCACGCCGTGCGCGCCGCCGGGTCGCGGTCAAGAATGCATTGGATGTCGGATCGGAGTCTGGAAAACATGCGCAAAGTCTAGCCTTTGGAAGAGGTCACTGACGCCGTCAGGGCCTTGGCTTGGGTAGCCGTCTGCTCCACCGCTTTGGCAATGCCCCGCAAAATATGGATTTCTTCCTGCGTGACGCCCGCCCTGTTGAACAACTGGTTCAGGCGGGGCATCAATTTTTTGGGGGCCAGCGGGTCCAGAAAACCCACGGCCACCAGCGACTGCTCCAGGTGCGCCAGCATGCCCGCCACCTGGCGCGCGTCGGCCAACGAGGGGGTGTGCGTCGCTTCTTCCACCGCATAAGGCCCAAGCGCCAAACGCCACTCGTAGGCCACCACCTGCAGAGCAGCGCCCAGGTTGAGCGAGCCAAACTGGGGGTTGCTGGGAATGCTCAGGCAGGTGTGGCAGCGGTAAACATCGTCGTTGCTCATGCCAAAGCGCTCGCAGCCAAACAGAAAAGCGATACCGCCTTCGGCTGTTTTTAAAGCGTTTAAGGGCTCCAGCCCTTGTCCAGCCTGTGCGAGCAGCTCTTTATTCAATAGCGCTTCAAAATGCACACGCGGCGTGACGGTGGGCGGACCAAAGTCACGCGGCGTCATGGCCGTGGCGCACAGGTGGGTCATGCCCTCCAGCGCGTCGTCCAGAGTGGCCACGATGCGGGCGTTTTTCAAAACATCCAGCGCACCGCTGGCGCGCTGGATGGTTTCTTCACGGTTCAGCACGTTGGCCCAGCGTGGCGCGACCAGCACCAGGTCGTCAAAGCCCATGGTTTTCATGGCGCGGGCCGCTGCCCCCACGTTGCCGGCGTGGCTGGTGTTGATCAGGATAAATCGGGTTTGCATGGACGGGTCAGTGCGCTCAAAATACCGGGCCAACGCCCGGGCAGCTAAAATCGCGTATTGTCGCCGCCCGCATCGCCGGTCGGTCCCGTACCGCTCATGGTCCTGTCCGGACAGATTTCAAACATCTGCCCTACTAATACTCACAATTTATGTCGTCCCCCAATCTGCATCCCATGATCAACGTGGCCGTCAAGGCCGCCCGCGCTGCGGGCTCCATCATCAACCGCGCCGCGCTGGACGTGGAGGCGGTGCGGATTTCGCAGAAACAGGTGAACGACTTTGTGACCGAGGTGGACCATGCCGCCGAGAAAATCATCATTGAAACGCTGCTGGCGGCCTACCCCGGCCACGCCATCTGGGCCGAAGAATCCGGTCGTGAGCATGGCGCACAGGACTCGGACTTTGTCTGGATCATTGACCCGCTGGACGGCACCACCAACTTCATTCACGGCCTGCCGGTTTACTGCGTCAGCATCGCGCTGGCCGTCAAAGGCAAGGTCGAGCAAGCCGTGGTGTACGACCCCACCCGCAACGACCTGTTCACCGCCACCAAAGGCCGTGGCGCCTTCCTGAATGACCGCCGCCTGCGCGTCTCCAAGCGTGTTCGTCTGCAAGACTGCCTGATTTCTACCGGCTTTCCGTTCCGCCCGGGCGATGACTTCAATGCCTACCTGCGCATGATGGGCGACGTGATGCAAAAAACTGCGGGCCTGCGCCGGCCTGGCGCCGCAGCGCTGGACCTGGCCTATGTGGCCGCTGGCTACACCGACGGCTTTTTTGAAACCGGCCTGCAACCGTGGGACGTGGCTGCCGGCTCCTTGCTGGTCACCGAGGCCGGTGGCCTCGTGGGTAACTTCTCGGGGGACTCCGATTTTCTGGAACAAAAAGAATGCATGGCCGGCAACCCCCGCGTTTATGGCCAGTTGGTGAGCATCCTGGGCAAGTACAGCAAGTCGGCCCCGGCGGGTGAAAAAGCGGCCGTTCGCCAGGCAGGCCCCATCGTGGCGGCCGAAGCGGGACTGACCCCTGAAGCCGCCCTGGCCGCCTCGCTCGGCGACAACACAGCAGACGGCGCAGCCCCCGGCGACGCACCTTTCTAAAGCAACACACCCGCCGTCAGGGCGGGTTCTACAGCGGCAACTGACTCACGGGAACGGGGCGCCCAAACAGGTAGCCCTGAAACACCCGGCAGCCGTGGCGCACCAGAAAATCCCGGTGCGCCTCGGTTTCCACCCCTTCGGCCACCACGGTCAGCCCCAGGGTCGTTCCCAGTGAGAGCACCGTCACCGCAATGGCGGCATCGTTGGCGTCGGTCAGCACATCGCGCACAAAAGACTGGTCAATCTTGAGCTGCTCCAGCGGCAGGTTCTTCAGGTACATCAGCGACGAATAGCCGGTGCCAAAGTCGTCCAGCGAAAAGCGCACCCCCAGGGCCCTGAGCTGGCCCATTTTCATCACCACATCGTCTATCTCGTTGAGCAGCAGGCTCTCGGTGATTTCCAGCGTCAGGCGCGTGGGGTCGGCGCCGCTGTGGATGAGTGCCGACATAACCTGTTCCACAAAATCAACCTGCCGGAACTGCCGCGCGCTCACATTAACGGCCATGCTCAGGCGCGCCGTCCGGGGCTGCGCCGACCAAGCCTTGAGTTGCAGACAGGCCTGCACCAGAACCCATTGGCCCAGCGGCAAAATCAGACTGGTTTGCTCGGCCAGGGGAATGAAATCGCCTGGCATCACCAAGCCACGGGTCGGGTGCTGCCAGCGCACCAGCGCCTCCACACCCAGCATCACCCCGTCCTGATCGACCACCGGCTGGTAGTACAGCACCAGCTCCTCGCGCTGCAGCCCATGCCGCAAGTCGGCCTCCATGGACGCGCGGGCAGCCACCACGGACTGCATCTGCGGGTCAAAAAACAGCAGGGTGTTGCGCCCCGCGGCCTTGGCCTGGTACATGGCCAGGTCGGCCTGCTTCAGCAACTCGTCCATGCCCAGCAAGTGATCCCGAAACAGCGTGATACCGATGCTGGGCGTGCTGTGGTGTTCATGCCCACCCAGCCAGTAAGGCGCGTTGAGGGCGCGCAGCACCTTGCGGCCCACCGCTTCAGCGTAGGCGCCCGCTTCGTTGGCCGAGGCGCCCAGCTTTTCCAGCATCACCACAAACTCGTCGCCACCCAGGCGGGCCACCGTGTCCACCTCGCGCACGCAATCGACCAGACGCGCGGCCACCTGTTTGAGCAATTGATCGCCCATGTCGTGGCCCAGCGTGTCGTTCAGGTCTTTGAAATTATCGAGATCAATGAACAACAAGGCGCCAGGAGACCCGTCGCGCCCGCTGGTGGCAATGGCTTGCTGCAGACGGTCCATCAGCAGGCGACGGTTGGGCAACCCGGTCAGCACGTCGTAAAACGCCAGTCGTTCGATTTTCTCGTCCGTCATCCGTCGGGCCGAGGTGTCGCGGCCAATGCCCTGGTAGCCGGTGAAGCGCCCGTCAGCGTCATAAACCGGGGTGCCGCTGATGGCCACCCACATCAGCGAACCATCCACCCGCAGACGCTGCATTTCAAAATCACGGAATGTTTCGTGCGCCTCCAGGGCGGCCCGGTGGGCAGCCCACTGTGCCGGACTGACGCCCTGCACGCCCGACTCCCAGCGGGTCTTGCCGAGGTACATCTCCTCGGGGAAATGCATGGCAGCCGGCAGATTGCCATTCACCCAAACGAACCGGAAATCGGCGTCCTGCTCCCAATACCAGTCTGACGACAACTCGGTCAAGGCCCGAAAGCGCGCCTCACTTTGCTGCAATGAGGCTTGCGACGCCTTGTGGTCCGTGATGTCGGTGACCGAGCCGTAGCTGACCCGCTGGCCCGAAGGTTCTTGCAGCTGCACCGCCTTGCCAAACAGCACTCGCACGGTGCCGTCGTCAAAGGCCACGCGAAACTCATGCGCCCACGCCTGGCCCTGCGTGGCGGTGCCCGCCATGGACTGCAGCACTGCGGGCTGATCATCGGGGTGAATGCGGCTAAAAACCAACCGGGGATCAGCGCAGGCAGCCTGCGGGCTGATGCGGAAGATCGCCTGCACGGCGTCACTGACAAACAAAAATTTGCCGTGCGGCCCGTCGTCATGGCAAAACTCAAACACCATTTCGGGCAGACGACTGGTCAGCCGCTGAATCTGGTTGAGCCGGTCTTGCAGCGCGTGCTTGGCCAACTGCTCCTCGGTGAAATCTTGCACCACGCCCAAGTCGGTGTAGCTGCCGTCGCGGTTGGTCAGGCGGCGCATTTGGGTGCGAATCCAGTGGTAGCGCTGGTCGGGAAACAGCCAGCGGTAATTCAGGGTTTCGCCGTCCATGCGGGCGCGCGTGGCCAGGTAGGCCGGCAAGTCGTCAGGGTGAATGCGCGCCCTGGCCTGCGCAATCGGAAAGTCCTGGCCTGCTACCTCGGCGGTCAGCGCATAGAGGCCCTTGGACCAGAGAAAGTTGGGTTCATCGGCAGGATTGGCCATCCAGTGCCCGGCTTTGGCCAGGCTCTCCACCATCTCAAAAATTTCGATCTTGCGGCGCAACTGCTCATTGGTTTGCGCCAGCACGGCTTCGCCCGCGCGCAAGGTTTCTTCGGTCAACCGGTCGGCCGTGACATCCCGCAGAGTCATCACAACCACCGACTGGCCTTGCGCGGCCGCAAGGTAGGCATTGAGGCACACCCGGCGGGCGGTGCGGTCTTTGGTCAGCAAGGTCAGTTCGGCGTTGCTGACGCGACCACCGGTCGCCAAAGGCGCCAGCAGGCAGGACAGGTCTTGCGCGGGCCACAAGGCCAGGTCGCAGGGTGAATGGCCCAGCGCGTCGTCAGCAGCAAAACCGGTCACGTCGAGCCAAGCGTCGTTGACCTGAAAAATCTGCCAGCTTTGCAACTGCAGCAAGGCCATGGCGTCCGCACTGCACTGAAACACCGCCTTGAAAAACAAGTCAGCAGTCTCTGGAGGCGCACGGTGGTTGAGGTCTTGGTTCATCGTCACATCAGCCCTGGAAAAGTCACGGGATGGTGTGCCCGCATGATAGGGCCTCTCAGACCGGCTTTGGGCCCGAAAGCCGGTCTGAGAGGCCAAACCCTGACCAAGCCCCAACGCAATCGACCCTCAGCGCAGGGCAATCCGTCGTGATTGAAATTGCTAGACTTGCCCGGATGACCGATACCGCACTGCAACACACCCCCATGATGGCCCAGTACCTGGGCCTGAAAGCTGACCACCCCGACACCCTGTTGCTGTACCGGATGGGCGATTTTTACGAGCTGTTTTTTGCCGACGCCGAGAAGGCAGCGCGCCTGCTCAACATCACGCTCACCCAGCGTGGCCACTCAAACGGGCAGCCGGTGGTGATGGCCGGCGTGCCATTTCACTCGGTAGAGACTTACCTGGCGCGACTCATCAAGCTGGGTGAGTCGGTGGCCATTTGCGAGCAGGTGGGCGAGGTCACGGGCAAAGGCCCGGTAGAGCGCAAGGTGGTGCGCGTGGTGACCCCCGGCACGCTGACCGACATGGAACTGCTCAGCGACAAAACCGAGTCCATGTTGCTGGCGGTGCACCAGGGCCCGCGCAACACCTGCGGCCTGGCCTGGCTGAGCGTGACGCAGGGCGAAGTGCATTTGGCCGAGTGCCCCACCGACGCTTTAGCGGAGTGGGTGCAGCGCATCAGCCCCGGCGAGCTGCTGTTCAGCGCGGGCGCCACACCCGCGTTTGAGGCGCGGCTGCGCGCCCTGCCCGTGGCAGGTGCCATGTCGATTGCCGTGCGGCCCGACTGGCAGTTTGACGCCGGCCTGGGCGAGCGCAAGCTGCTGGACCAACTCAAGGCCGCCAGCCTGGCGCCGTGGCAAGCACAAGAACTGCCGCAAGCCCACGCCGCCGCCGCTGCACTTTTGGGCTACGCCGAGCACACCCAGGGCCGGGCGCTCACCCACGTGCACAGCGTGCGCGTGCAGCGCAACGACGAGTTGATCGACCTGCCCCAAACCACCCGGCGCAACCTTGAACTCCTGCAGACCCTGCGCGGCGAAGACAAGCCCACCTTGTTTTCATTGCTGGACACGTGCATGACCGGCATGGGCAGCCGCCTGCTGAAAAACTGGCTGCTGGCCCCCCGGCGTGACCGCAGCGAGGCCCAGCAGCGCCTGAATGCGATTGCCGCCCTGCAGCACGGCCCGTGGCAGTCGCTGCGCGAGCAACTCAAGGGCAGCACCGATGTGGAGCGCATCACCGCCCGCACCGCGCTGCGCCAGGTGCGCCCCCGCGAACTGGTGGCGCTGCAACTGACGCTACAAAAAACAGAGCTACTCGCGCCCGTTATACAAGGGCTAGAGCCCTATTTGACTCATATTTTCACCCAACTGCTGCCCCCAGCGGGCTGCGCTGAACTGCTGCGGCGCGCCATTGACGCCGAACCCGCCACGCTGGTGCGCGATGGCGGCGTGATCGCCGCAGACTTTGACGCAGAGCTGGACGAGCTGCGCGCTATTCAGACCAACTGCGACAGCTTTTTACTGGACCTGGAGACCCGCGAAAAAGCCCGCACCGGCATCGCCAACCTGCGCGTGCAGTTCAACAAAGTGCATGGCTTTTTCATTGAAGTCACGCAAGGCCAGATCGACAAGGTGCCCGACGACTACCGCCGCCGCCAGACCCTGAAGAACGCCGAGCGCTTCATCACCCCCGAGCTCAAGGCCTTTGAAGACAAAGCCCTCAGCGCGCAAGAGCGCGCGCTGGCCCGCGAAAAATGGCTTTATGAGCAAGTGCTGGACCAACTGCAACCGTTTGTGCCCGCCCTGACCCGGGTGGCCCGCGCCCTGGCCACGCTGGACGCGCTGTGCGCCCTGACCGAGCGCGCCCTCACGCTGGACTGGTGCGCGCCGCAGTTCGTCAAAGAGCCGTGCCTGGACATCACCCAGGGCCGCCACCCTGTTGTGCAGGCGCGCCTGGCCGAGACCAGCAGTGGCGCCTTCATTGCCAACGACACGC
>CAZLRQ010000037.1:0-14348 GCA_964562035.1 uncultured Rhodoferax sp.
CGCCAACCAGGACTACTCAAGCCGGTTTGACCCTGCCGCCAAAAATGGCACTGCCCACCCGCACCATGGTGCTGCCGGCATGCACCGCCGCCTCCAGGTCCGCACTCATGCCCATCGACAAAGTGTCGAGCCTCAAGCCCGCAGCATTTAAAGTATCAAATACGGCCTTAACCCTTGCCAGTACTGCCTGAGCAGCTATGAAATCAGGCGAAGGCTCTGGAATGCTCATGACGCCGCGTAAGCACAAATTAGGCAAGGCTGCCACGGCTTGGGCCAACGCCAAGGCATCCGCCGGGCTCACGCCTGACTTGTTGTCGCCGGCATCTACATTGACCTGAATACACACCTGCAACGGCGGCAAGCCGGACGGGCGCTGCTCGCTCAGGCGCTGGGCAATTTTCAGGCGGTCCACGGTGTGCACCCAGTCAAAGTGCTCGGCCACCAGCCGGGTCTTGTTGCTCTGAATGGGCCCGATACAGTGCCACGCCAGCGGCAAATGGCGCAGCGCGGTGATTTTTTGTACCGCCTCCTGAATGTAGTTTTCCCCAAACGCGGTCTGGCCGGCGGCATGGGCGGCTTGCACGGCGTCCGCGCCAAAAGTCTTGGAAACGGCCAGCAAAGTGACCTCTTCAGGGCGGCGGCCAGCGGCCTGGCAGGCGGCGGCCAAGCGGGCACGCACGGTTTGAAGGTTGGTCTCAATCATGGTCATAATTGCTGTCAAGCGTAACAAAGGACAAGGCAAGCTCGTGGACATCACCCAATTACTGGCCTTCAGCGTCAAAAACAAGGCGTCTGACTTGCACCTCTCGGCCGGCTTGCCGCCCATGATTCGCGTGCACGGCGATGTGCGCCGGATCAACGTGGAACCGCTGGACCACAAGCAGGTGCACGCCATGGTGTATGACATCATGAACGACTCGCAGCGCAAGAACTACGAGGAGTTTCTGGAGATTGACTTCTCGTTCGAGATTGAGGGATTGGCGCGGTTTCGGGTCAATGCCTTCAACCACCAGCGCGGCTCAGGCGCCGTGTTTCGAACCATTCCGAGCAAAATTTTGACGCTGGAACAGCTCAACGCGCCCAAGATTTTTGGCGACCTGGCGCTCAAGCCACGTGGCATGGTGCTGGTGACTGGCCCCACCGGCTCCGGCAAGTCCACCACGCTGGCGGCCATGGTCAATTACCTGAACGAAACCGAGTTTGGCCACATCCTGACCGTGGAAGACCCGATTGAGTTTGTCCACGAGTCCAAAAAATGCCTGGTCAACCAGCGCGAAGTTGGGCCGCACACCCTGAGTTTTGCCGCTGCCCTGCGCTCCGCGTTGCGCGAAGACCCGGACTGCATTCTGGTGGGCGAAATGCGCGACCTGGAAACCATCCGGCTGGCCATGACCGCGGCAGAGACCGGCCACCTGGTGTTTGGCACGCTGCACACTTCCAGCGCCGCCAAAACCATTGACCGGATCATTGACGTGTTTCCCGCGGACGAGAAGGAAATGGTGCGCGCCATGTTGAGCGAGTCGCTGCAGGCGGTGATTTCGCAAACGCTGTGCAAGACCAAAGATGGCCAGGGCCGCGTGGCGGCACACGAGATCATGCTGGGCACCAGCGCCATTCGCAACCTGATTCGCGAGGCCAAGGTGGCGCAGATGTACTCCAGCATCCAGACCGGCAACAGCGTGGGCATGCAAACGCTGGACCAGAACCTGACGGACCTGGTCAAGCGCAACATCATCAGCGCGGCCGAAGCCCGCTCCAAGGCCAAGATTCCTGAAAACTTTCCGGGTTGAGCGTTGATGCCACGGCCCCACCCTATTGATCGGAATGCCCCATGAAAGGAATCCTTGGACTGCTGCGGCTCAAAAGCAAGCCGACCCCAGACCAGGAGCCGCAAGACTCCATGCTGTTCACCACCGCGTTTGCCGGCCAGGGCGTGGAGCCCGACCTGCTGGTGCCGTGGGAAGCCCGGGCGGTCGAGGTCGACGCCAAACGGCTGAACGCGAGCCGCGGCACCAAGCTGCTGCAGGCGCTGTGGGCCAAAGACAAGTTCATGCACCACCTGGACGCCGACGCCATCGGTCGCATGGAGCGTTATTTTGACTTTGCCAGCGTGGCCGGTGCCCGCGACCTGATTCGCCAGGACGAGTACGGCAACTTCATGGTGGTGCTGCTCAGTGGCAGCATTGCCGTTGACCGCCTGCAGCCCTGGGGCGCCCGGCTGCGCCTGGCCGAGGCGGTGCCGGGTGAGATTTTGGGTGAAATGTCGCTATTGGACAGCGGCATCCGTTTTTCGGTCTGTACGACCCTGAACGATTGCGAAATTGCGGTGCTCAGTGTGGAAGCCATGGACGAGATGGTGAACACCGACCCCACCTTGGCCGCCAACCTGATCGCCTTGCTGGCACGCAAGCTCTCCTTGCGGCTGCGTGTGGTTAGCGCGCGGCTCAGCGACCCAAAATAACGCAAGGGAGTACCGCACGCCATGGAACGCGATCAAGCCACCAAGTTTGTCAACGACCTGCTGCGGCTGATGATCAGTCGCAACGGCAGCGATCTGTTTGTCACCGCTGACTTCCCACCCGCCATCAAGGTCGATGGCAAGGTCACCAAAGTCTCGCCCCAACCGCTCAACGCCATCCACACCCTGTCTCTGGCGCGCTCGGTCATGAACGACAAGCAGGTGGCCGAGTTCGAGCGCACCAAGGAGTGCAACTTTGCCATCTCGCCGCCGGGCGTGGGGCGGTTTCGGGTCAATGCCTTCCTCCAGCAGGGCAAGGTCGGCATGGTGTTTCGGGTCATTCCGCTGACGCTGCCGACCATTGACGGGCTGGGCGTGCCGCAGGTGCTCAAAGAAATTGTCAGCACCAAGCGTGGGCTGTGCATTTTGGTGGGGGCCACGGGTTCCGGCAAATCCACCACACTCGCGGCCATGGTGGACTGGCGCAACGAGACCACCTTCGGCCACATCATCACCATCGAAGACCCGATCGAATTTGTGCACATGCACAAGAACTGTGTGGTGACGCAGCGCGAAGTGGGGTTGGACACCGACAGCTGGGGTGCAGCCCTGAAAAACACACTGCGCCAGGCGCCTGACGTGATTTTGATGGGCGAGATTCGCGACCGCGAAACCATGGAGCATGCCGTCTCGTTTGCCGAAACCGGCCACCTGTGCCTGGCCACGCTGCACGCCAACAGCGCCAACCAGGCGCTGGACCGCATCATCAACTTTTTCCCGGAAGAGCGCCATCCACAACTGCTGATGGACTTGTCGCTCAACCTCAAGGCACTGGTGTCCCAGCGCCTGATTCCCAAACAGGACGGCAAGGGCCGGGCCGCGGTGGTCGAGGTGATGCTCAACACCCCGCTGGTGTCCGACCTGATCTTCAAAGGCGAGGTGGCCGAGATCAAGGAGATCATGAAGAAAAGCCGCAACCTCGGCATGCAGACGTTTGACCAGGCGCTTTATGACGCCTACGAGAGCCACATGATCACCTACGAGGACGCGCTGCGCAACGCTGACTCGCTCAACGACCTGCGCCTGCAGATCAAACTCAACAGCCAGCGCGGCCGGGCCAATGACCTGGGCGCGGGCACTGAAAACTTTGCCATTGTCTAGACCCTTATGAACAGCACCAACCCGAAAACCTACGCATCGACACCTTCACGCCATGTGGCCTTTTTGGGCTTGGGCGTCATGGGCGCCCCCATGGCCGCTCACCTGGCGCAAGCCGGCCACCATGTCACGGTGTACAACCGGACCGAATCAAAATCAATAGCATGGTGTGCAGAGCAGACGGGGGCTAGCGCCCTAAAAAATGCAAAAACACCACGACTGGCTGCCCTGGAAGCGGATCTGGTGTTTTGCTGTGTGGGCAATGACGATGACTTGCGCAGCGTCACCCTGGGTGCCGACGGTGCCTTTGCCGGCATGAAGCCCGGTGCGATTTTTGTGGACCACACCACGGCCTCGGCCAGCGTGGCCCGTGAGTTGTATGCAGCAGCCCTTGCCCTGGGCCTGCATTTTGTCGACGCGCCAGTGTCGGGTGGTCAGGCCGGGGCCCAAAACGGCATGTTGACGGTGATGTGCGGTGGCGACAAGGCCGCCTTTGACGCCGCCCAACCCGTGGCCATGGCATTTTCAAAAGCCTTCACCCACTTGGGCGAGAGTGGCGCCGGTCAGTTGGCCAAGATGGTGAATCAGATTTGCATTGCCGGCTTGGTACAGGGCCTGAGCGAGGCCATTGCCTTTGGTCAGAACGCCGGGCTGGACATGAACCAGGTGCTCGACGTGATTGGCAAAGGGGCGGCGCAGAGCTGGCAACTCGACAACCGGGGCAAAACCATGGTGGCCGACCAGTTTGAATTTGGCTTTGCCGTGGACTGGATGCGCAAAGACCTGGGACTGGTGCTGGACGAGGCCAAGCGCAATGGCTCGCGTTTGCCGGTGACCGCGCTGGTGGACCAGTTTTATGCCGACGTGCAGCACTTGGGGGGTCAGCGCTGGGACACCTCCAGCCTGATCAAGCGCCTGCGCTAAGCAGGCACCCCGCTTACTTCTTGGCGTCGGCCGGTGCCGGCGCTGGCAGCAGGTTTTTCAACTCATCTTCGCTGATGATCTCCAGCACACGCACCACTTTTTGTACACCGCCAGTGCGCCGGGTAATGTCGGTGGCGCGATCCGCTTCACGCTGCGTGACGCGTCCCATCAAATAAGTGGTGCCGCGCTCGGTGACCACTTTGAAGGCATTGGCAAACAGGTCTTTGGCGTCCAGCAGACCCGCCTTGACCTTGCCTGTGACCAGCGTGTCCGACGAACGCTGGGTCAGGGTCGAGGCTCCCAACACACCGAGTTCATTCACCACGACGCGCACGTTCTCCACGCGGGAAACCACCTGCTCTACCAACTGCTTGTCCTGGGCACTGGGCACCTCACCGGTCAAGAGCACCTGGCGGTTGTAACTGGTGATGTTGACGTGCACCCGGTCGCCCAGGTTCTCCCGGATGCGACTGGCCGCACGCAACTCGATCCCCTCGTCCTCCACCTGCGCACCCGAGGTGCGGCGGTCGGTGGCCATCAAGGACCCCATCACAACGCCCCCCATCATCAGGGGCGCGCAAGCGCTCAAGGCGCCGCCCAGGCTGGCGCTGACCAGCAGCAGGGTGACAATTTTTTGTGTTGAAAATGATTTCATTAGATTTCCTGGTCTCCAAGTAATTGGGCATCCACGGCGTCGCAGATGCAGTGCAAAGTCAGGCTGTGCACCTCTTGCACCCGCACCACCCGCTCGTGGGGCACGCAAATGTGCACATCGGTGTCGCGCAGGGCTTGCGCCATTTTGCCGCCGCCGCGCCCGGTCAGGCCGACCACCACCATCTCACGATCGTGTGCAGCTTCAATGGCGGTCAGGACGTTGGCTGAATTGCCATCGCTGGACAAGGCCAGCAGCACGTCACCCGGCTGGCCCAGGGCGCGCACTTGCCGCGAGAAAATAGCATTGAAGTCGTAGTCACTGGCAATGGCGGTGATGCTGGCACTGTCGGTGGTGAGCGCAATGGCGGCCAGCTCAGGGCGCTCGCGCTCGTAGCGACCCACAAACGCCGCTGAAAAGTGCTGGGCATCAGCCGCCGCGCTGCCATTGCCACAGGCCAGTACCTTGCCACCGCTGGTCACACAAGTCAGCATGGCCTGCACCGCCGCCGCAATGGGCACGCTCAAGGCCTCGGCGGCTTGGTATTTCAGGTCGGCGCTGTCGATAAAGTGTTGTTGAATTCGTTGCTCAAGCATGGGGGCCGATGATACCCGGCCCCATTTGACGGCCCTGTGTCAGGATGCGTCAAAAGCCGCCGGCAACCAGGTAATCTCGCCAGCCTCCACCAGCACCACATCAAAGCGGCACGGCGGTGGCTCGCGCAAGCGCATCAGGTAGTGGCGCGCGGCAAAAATAATGCGCCGCTGCTTGGTGCTGCCCACGCTGGCGGCTGCGCCACCATGGCGGGCGTTTTTGCGCTGGCGCACTTCCACAAACACCAGTGTGCCGTCAGGCGCACGCATGATCAGGTCGATCTCGCCGCCGCCCCGTCCTGGCGTCCGATAATTGCGCTCCAGCAAACGCAAACCCGCGCGTTGCAAGTGATGCAGCGCGGCGTCTTCGGCCGCATCACCGGCCTGCTTGGTCGTGCGGGTGGGCAGGATTGCCTTGATTTGAGGAAACACCATTGAGTTCTACTTTTGCTTTTGCTTTTGCTTCTGCTTACGCATCTGCCTTGCATGCGGCGCATGAGGCAGCCGCTGGCCAGAATTATCAGCCCGGCGCGCTGTACGTGGTGGCCACACCCATCGGCAACCTGGCCGATATCACTTTGCGGGCGCTGCATGTGCTGGACCTGGCCGACACCGTGGCCTGCGAAGACACGCGCCACACCCAGGCACTCTTGCGCGCCTATGGCATCGACAAGCACGGCCCCCAATTGCTGGCGGTGCACCAGCACAACGAAGCCGAAGCGGCGCAAAGCGTGGTGGAGCGCCTGCGTCAGGGCCAACGCGTCGCCTATGTCAGCGACGCCGGCACGCCCGCCATCAGCGACCCCGGCGCACGGCTGGTGGCTGCAGTGCGTGAAGCGCGTTTGCCGGTGGTGCCGCTGCCCGGCGCCAGCAGCGTCACCACCGCCTTGAGCGTGGCCGGCATCACCGCCGACGCTGCGCAGCATGGTGCCTTTGTGTTTGCCGGTTTCTTGTCCTCCAAGTCCGCCGAGCGCGCCACGACCATTGCCGCGCTGGCACGGGAAGTCCGCGCCGTGGTCATTCTGGAAGCACCCCACCGCATTGAGGCGTTGGCCACGGCGCTGGCCGTGCTGGGGCCGCGCCCTGTCACTGTTGGACGGGAACTGACCAAGCAATTCGAGGAAATAGCCACCGTCAATGCCGACGCGCTGCCCGCTTGGCTGGCGCAGAACAGCAACCGTTTGCGCGGCGAGTTTGCCCTGGTGCTGCACCCGGCCTTGGCCGACATACCCACCGGGCCGGACATGCGTGTGCTGAAACTGCTGCTGGAATATTTGCCGCTGAAAACGGCCGTCAAACTGGCCGCTGACATCACCGGTGAGTCGCGCAACGCCCTGTATGAACTCGCCTTGGGCCTGAAAAACGCAGATTAAGCCGCGTCGCCCCTTACCCCGCTGCCATGCGCAAGCGGCGCGCCTGCTCTTCGGCGTAGGCGTCGCCAATTTCACGCATCACGCCGCCGACATCCACAGGCCCGGATTGCGCTTCAAAGCGCCCCGTCAACACGGTCTCACTAGACAGCACACCACGCACGTACAGCGCCCAGATTTCGGGACCATATTGGGTGTGCAGCAACTCGGGGCAAGACCGGCCAAAGAAATCGCGCAGGTTATCGACGTCGCGCAGCAGCATGCGCTGGGCGTGGTTGTTGCCGGCCGCGTCCACCGCCTGCGGCAAGTCAATGATCACCGGGCCATCCGCGCCGAGCAAGATATTGAACTCCGATAAATCGCCATGCACCACGCCCGCGCACAGCATGCGCACCACCTCGGCAATAAGGGTCGTGTGGTGAAGCCGGGCCTGCTCGGGCGTAAAAACCACGTCATTGAGCCGGGGCGCGGCATCGCCCTGCGCGTCGGTGACCAGCTCCATGAGCAGCACACCTTCAAAAAAGTTATAGGGTTTGGGCACGCGAACCCCGGCATCGGCCAGCTTGTAGAGCGCATCCACCTCGGCACTCTGCCAAGCCGCCTCTTGCGCCTCCCGGCCGAAGCGGGTGCCTTTGGCCATGGCGCGGGCCTGGCGGGAGTTTTTGACTTTGCGATTTTCGGTGTAGTCCACCGCTTGGCGAAAGCTGCGGTTCGTGGCCTCTTTGTAGACCTTGGCGCAACGGGTTTCGTCACCACAACGGACCACAAAAACCATGGCCTCTTTGCCACTCATGAGCTGACGCACCACGGTGTCAATCAAGCCTTCTTCAATCAGGGTTTGCAGTCTTTGGGGTGGTTTCATGGCGCCAATTGTGTGCGCTCTGCGCCGGTTGGGTTGGTCGCCCCGTCATTTCACACATGGCACAGGCGAAAAGAAGTTCGCCAGATACAAAAACGCCAACCTCGTGGGTTGGCGTTGTGCAAGAAAAACAGGTAAAACCGATTGTCTTTTGGTGCGGCTGGCGGGGATCGAACCCACGACCCTTGGCTTCGGAGGCCAATACTCTATCCACTGAGCTACAGCCGCAAACCTAAGGGTGCATTGTAGGTGGTTTATCAGGGGCGGCCGCTATAATCGCGCGCTGCAGATACCGTACTGATTTTTAGAGGACTCCATGAGCGACAACCAACACGCCACAGATCACGAAGAAGACCACACTGGCCCCGTGAAAAACCCGAAGCAATTGCTGATGGCGGTATTTTTCTCTTTCGTGGTGCCTATTTTTGTCATCATCGGTATGGTCTACAACGTCACCACCGAGAACAAGCCTGCGGCAGGTGCCGTGGACCTCGAAAAGGCCATGGCAGCACGTATTCAAAAAATCGGTTCGATTGAAATTCGCGATGCCAACCGCGCCCTGAAATCAGGCGAAGAAGTTTACAAAGCCCAATGCGCTGCTTGCCACGCGACCGGCGCTGCTGGCGCCCCCAAGCTGGCCGATGCTGGCGCCTGGGGCCCTCGCATTGGCACTGGCTACGAAGCCTTGCTGACGTCTGCCGTGAAGGGCAAAGGCGCCATGGGCGCGCAAGCCGGTGGCGATTTTGAAGAACTGGAAATTGGTCGTGCTGTGGTTTACATGGCCAACGCGTCTGGCGGCAAGCTGGCAGAACCCAAAGCACCGGCCCCCGCCGAGGCAGCTTCAGAAGCCAAATAAGCCAAGCCTTCCACATAAAAAAACCGGTCACTGACCGGTTTTTTTATGCCTAACTGGCTCAGTCGCAGGCACGCAGTTGCAAGGCCTGCGGACTTTTGACGAAGGCAAAGCGCTGGGGTACTTCACTTGCCAGCACGTCCTGCGGAACCCACAGGCCCTGCTCCACGGCATCTGCCGCATGGCCCATGTCCATGCTGTGCACCAAGCCCAAACCCGTGTCGGCCTCCAGATACAGGTGCCCATCCTCGTCCACCAGGCAACGCTGAATACGTGCAGACCTGCCGGCATGATCGTGAATTGAATAATCATCGCTCACGCGCCAGATCAGCGGCGTGGATGCCAATTCAACATAAACGCGTTGAGGTCCATTCTGAAAAAACCATTGCCCTTGCTGATCAGACTCGTAATTGCGCTGAATGAAATCGATCAACTTCTCATGCCGGAGTTGCGAGCCCTTGCTCAGCGGGTTGTCCGAGATAAACGATCCCAATGCTTGCACCTGGTCGTCCCGCATGAACCAGTTGCCACGGGTATCCAGGCCCAGCCAGCCATAGCAATCCGGCACATTAGGCCACTTCACCAAGGCTTGTTTAACAAGGTCATCCATGAAAATACCTTTTAAGATGGCATATGCAAGGCCAGCCAGCCGCCCACAGCCTCTGGCATGGCGCGAACATCGCCGGGAAAACGACCTTTCGGAAAGCCGACATGGCCGCCCTGCCCGGGCTGCCAAAGGGTGACGCAGGCACCGACTTCCCCCAATTTCGGCAAGCTCCAGGCCGGCACAAAAGGGTCGTTGAGGGCATTCACCACCAAGGCAGGAATGCGAATACGGTGCAAATGCGGCTTGGCCGACGCGCGTGACCAGTAGTCCTGGGTGTTCTTGAAACCGTGCACTGGCGCGGTGAACACGTTGTCAAAGGCATACAGATCACGCGCGGCATGCAGTGCCTCGGCCTTGAATAAACCGGGATGCTGTGCCAACTTCCGCAGGGCCTTGGGCTTCATGCTGTTCAAAAACATGCGGGTGTAAACCAGGCGGTTGAAGCCCTTTCCGATAGCCAACCCGCTGGCCGCCAGGTCCAGCGGTGAGGACACGCTGGCCACTGCACTGACCACTTGCGCAGCCTGCTCGCCCATCTCCTCGGCCCAGCGCATCAGCGCGTTCCCGCCCAGCGAGACCCCTGCAGCCAAAATTGGACCCTGATGCCGAGCGCGAAAGCGGGCCAGAATCCAGCCTATTTCCTCAAAATCACCCGAATGGTAGGCCCGGGGGCCTAGATTGATTTCGCCGCTGCACCCGCGAAAATGTGGCGTGGCAAATTGGTAACCGTTCGCGCGGGCAAAGTCCGCAAAGGCCTGCGCGTAGTGGCTCTCCGATGAGCCCTCCAGACCATGAAAGACAACCAAAAGGGTTTGTCCAGGCGGCGTTTGCAGCCAATCCACGTCAATGAAATCACCGTCCGGGGTGGTCCAGCGCTCCCGGCGGTACAGAGGCACCGCACGACGCGCGTAGAGGGCTGGCCAAATGGTTTGCAGATTTCCACCGGGCAACCAGCGTGGCGCTCTATATTTCATAGCTACTAGTGCTTATGTATCAAGGGCTAGAGGCCAATTTAATGTAAAACTGGTGGTTTATTCTGAATGTCATGCGCTTCTTCGGCGGACCCCGGACTGGCGTGGTGCACCACCATGCGCCACCCTTGTGCGGTCTTGTAGTACACATTGGTGGCAATCACAAAGGCTTCACGCGGGCCGTCTTCTGACAGAATTTGAACGCGTTCGCGCACGTGGTGCACCACACTGGTCAAAGACTCAATCTTGCGCACGTTTTGGGGCTGGGCACGAATGCTGCCGTTGGCAAACATGGCATCAAACGCGGCACGAATGGCCCCAGCCCCCACCAGCCGCGGCCCACCCGGGTGCACGCACACAATCTCGTCCTCATCGGCCCAGCAGGCCATGAGCTTTTCGATGTCGCCATCCTGCATGGCCTCGTAAAAAGCCAACTCGATATCGTCTGCGGTACCGCCCAAAGTGGCGGCCTGTTTGCTGGCTTGCGGCATGGTGAAGCTCAATGAAGATGAGCGCCGATTTTGCCGTCATTTCAAATCACACAGGCAGCCATCCCTTCTATTGGCTTGAAATCAAAAGCACATCTCAGGTTTATGCTACTGTTGCGCCCCTCAAGTTGGAGATTTTTATGACACGCTGGTTTCTGATTTTGCTCACTGCTTTTGCCTTGACCGGTTGTGGCTATAACGATTTTCAGCGTTTGGACGAGCAGACTAAATCTGCCTGGAGCGAAGTGCTCAACCAATACCAGCGGCGTGCTGACTTGGTGCCCAACATCGTGGCCACGGTCAAAGGCGAGGCGGCCTTTGAGCAAGAAACGCTCACCAAAGTGATTGAAGCGCGTGCCAAGGCGACGTCCATTCAGGTCACGCCCGAAACCCTGAACAACCCGGAGGCCTTCCAGAAGTTTCAAGCCGCCCAAGGTGAACTGGGCTCTGCCCTGAGCCGCCTCATGGCCGTGTCAGAACAGTACCCCAATCTGAAAGCGAACGAAGGCTTTCGGGACTTGCGGGTGCAGTTGGAGGGTACGGAAAACCGGGTCACCGTGGCGCGCAATCGCTACATTCAGGCCGTGCAAGAGTACAACGTGCTGGCGCGCAGCTTCCCCACCAACTTGACCGCCATGGTGTTCAGTTACCCACCCAAACCCAGCTTCGCAGTGCAAAACGAAGCAGCTATTTCGTCGCCGCCTGTGGTGGACTTCAATAAAAAATAGGCCCGAAGTCAGCTTGCTGTGGTGAATCACTGGATGCGGATGCTGTTATTTTTGCAAGCCTTCAGATGGGTTGAGCGCCTCCTCGCGGTCTTGCTGCTGTGCTGTGCGGGGTGGCTGTCATTGTCACCCGCACTGGCGCAATTGGCCGTGCCGGCACTGACAGCCCATGTCATGGACAGCACCGCCACCTTGAGTGCGGCGCAGCGACAACAACTGGAAGACAAGCTGACAGCCTTTGAGGGAACCCGCGGCGCCCAAGTGGTGCTGTTGATCGTGCCGACCACACAACCGGAAGACATTGCCAGCTACGCCAACCGCGTGGCCGATACCTGGAAGATTGGCCGCCGCGAGGTGGGTGACGGCCTGCTGCTGATCGTCGCCAAAAATGACCGGAAAGTCCGCATTGAAGTGGCGCGGACCCTGGAAGGCGCCATTCCCGACCTGGCCGCCAAGCGCATCATCGACGGCGCCATCACCCCCCGCTTCAAGCAAGGTGATTTTGCTGGGGGCCTGGACGCCGGTGTAGAACAAATCCTGGCACTGATCGCCGGCGAAGCATTGCCAGCACCGACGGCACCCCCTCAAAATTCTGACGGCGGCTTTGAATGGATCGACCTGGCCGTCTTTCTGTTCATAGCAATCCCCGTGATCGGCGCGGTGGCCCGGCAGATTTTGGGCAGCAAACTCGGCACCTTGGTGACCGGCATTGCTGGCGGTGGCATCGCATTTTTGGTGACCGCCAGTCTGTTGATTGCCGCGTTGGCGGCGGCAGCGGCGATTGTGTTCACCCTGATCGCCCGCGCCAATGCCGCCTTGGGCGTGGGCTCCGGTCGACGTGGCGGAGGCTGGGGACACGGTGGTGGTGGCTTTGGCGGGGGCGGACGAGCGGGTGGCGGTGGCTTTAGCTCGGGTGGCGGTGGCAGCTTTGGTGGCGGCGGCGCCTCGGGAGGTTGGTGATGGCAACACTGTGGAATCGCATCGGCCGCGTTGTCAGGCACGCCTGGCTGGACGAATCTGACTTACGCCAGGTGATTCCACCAGCCATGCTGGACCGGCTGCAACAAAAAATCAGCACCAGTGAGCAATCCCACTCGGGCGAAATCAGAATTTGCGTGGAGGCCAGTCTGCCATGGCGTGCGCTATGGCGGGACGCCCCAATGGCAGACATCGTCCGCGCACGTGCCGTGACGTTGTTCAGCGAAATGGGCGTCTGGGACACCGCCAACAACAACGGTGTTTTGATCTATGTCTTGCTGGCGGAACACGACATAGAAATTCTCGCGGATCGCGGGCTCAACGCCTTGGTTGGGGCACAGCACTGGCAAGCGCTCGTGAACCAGATGGGTGCGGCATTTCGGCAGGGGAAATTTGAAGAGGGGCTAAGCCAGGGAATAGACACCGTTGCCATTGCGCTGCGGCAACACTTTCCTGCTGACGGCACGCAAAGCAACCCGAACGAACTCCCGGACCGCCCCGTGCTACGCTGACAGTCCCACAGAGCAAAAAGCCCTGAACTAGCGAGTGCAGGGCTTTTTTTAATTTTGGTGAGCGCCTTGGCCGTCTGACCATCAGCACCACCTTGCCGCGATTACTTCTTGCTACGGTACTTGCGCAGCGCGGCAATTTGGGCTGCCATGACCGCCAACTCGGATGTGGCACGGGCCAAATCGATGTCGGTCTTGGCATTCTTCATGGCTTCTTCGGCCGCCAGTTTGGCCGCATTGGCCTTCTCATCGTCCAGGTCCTTACCGCGAATGGCCGTGTCAGACAACACGGTCACGCAGTTGGGTTGAACTTCAAGCAGACCACCGGCCACGAAAATGAACTCTTCGCTGCCGTCGGCTTTTTCAATGCGAACCGAACCCGCCTTGATGCGCGTGATCAGCGGCGTGTGGCGCGGGTAAATGCCCAGTTCACCGGCTTCACCTGGCAGAGCCACAAAACGGGCTTCACCAGAGAAAAGTGACTCTTCGGCACTGACCACATCAACGTGGATGGTGTTCATCTTGAGGATCCTTAGATCTTCTTGGCTTTTTCGAACGCTTCGTCGATCGTGCCAACCATGTAGAAGGCCTGCTCAGGCAGGTGATCGCACTCGCCGGCCACAATCATCTTGAAGCCGCGAATGGTCTCGGCCAAGCTGACGTACTTGCCAGGAGAACCAGTGAACACCTCAGCCACGTGGAATGGCTGCGACAGGAAACGCTGGATCTTGCGAGCGCGAGCCACGGTCAACTTGTCTTCAGGCGCCAGCTCGTCCATACCCAGAATGGCGATGATGTCGCGCAATTCCTTGTAGCGCTGCAGTGTTCCCTGCACGGCACGGGCCGTGTTGTAGTGATCTTCGCCCACCACATTCGGATCCAACTGACGGCTGGTGGAATCCAGAGGATCCACGGCGGGGTAAATACCCAGCGAAGCGATGTCACGGGACAACACCACGGTGGAGTCCAAGTGGGCAAACGTCGTCGCAGGCGATGGGTCGGTCAAGTCATCCGCTGGCACGTAAACGGCTTGGATGGAAGTGATGGAACCCACTTTGGTGGAGGTAATACGCTCTTGCAAGCGGCCCATTTCTTCAGCCAAGGTAGGCTGGTAGCCCACGGCGGAAGGCATACGGCCCAGCAGCGCTGACACTTCGGTACCGGCCAAGGTGTAGCGGTAGATGTTGTCCACGAAGAACAACA
>CAZLRQ010000038.1:0-14110 GCA_964562035.1 uncultured Rhodoferax sp.
TCGGCGCGGTAGTGCAGCACGCAGGCGTTGGCCCCGGCGGCCACGATGGAGCCGTAGGCGGGGTACTGCGAGCCGTGGCGGCGAAACTCGTGCAGCAGTTCGGCGTCCAGGTGGTACTCGCGCACGTCCTGGCCGGCGCGCAGCATGCGGGCGCTTAACTGCATGGCGCGAATGTGGGCGCCCGCGCTGATCTGCGCGGCACGGCGCATGGTGGCTTGCTCATGAGCGTCTTTGACCAGCCGCATGTCGTCCAGTGGGCCGCACAGGTCGCGCTGTTGCTCGGGGCACAAGGTGCCGTAGCGCACGCGGGCGCGCACCTGACTGAGCCAGCCGTCCACCTGCGTTTCCAGTCCTTTGTGCGTGGCAAAGGGGTACCAGACGGCGTCGCGGCCATCCAGCAGGCCGGGCAGTTTGGCATCGAGCTCCGTCACCGACAACGCAGCGTCCAGGCCCAACTGGGTGGGCGCGGCGTCGGGCCCCAGGCGGTAGCCGTCCCAGATTTCGCGCTCCAGGTCTTTGGGCTGGCAAAACAGCGTGGTTTTGCCGTCGCCGGTGATGACCAGCCAGCCTTTGGGTTCGGTGAAGCCGCTCAGGTAATAAAAGTAACTGTCGTGCCGGTACAAAAAATCCGCGTCGCGGTTGCGCTGTTGTTCCGGCGCAGTGGGGATGATGGCCACGCCCTGCGGCCCGATCCGCTGGGCCAGCCTGGCGCGGCGTTGCGCGTAGAGCGCGGGGGTGGCTGGCGAGGTGGGCGTGGCGGTCAGGGTCATGGGGCAGTTCCAGTCGGGAAGGCAGTGGGCCGGCGCGGACCGAATAGGCCGCTTCTGGCGGGGTTGAATGGATGGTAGCAGCGTGAAATTCGGGTCCGGCACGGGCGTTTTCAATGCCCTTGTCCGGCGCTTTCACACGTCATTCAAGGCTTGTAAGCGCTCAGGGGTGCCCACGTCGGTCCAGGCGCCGGTGTACAGCTCGGCGCTGACCCGGCCCTGGTCCATGGCCGCGCGCAGCAGCGGTGCCAGGGCCGCCTTCACGCCCAGCGGGTTGCTGGCGGGAATGGGGCAAAACGGTGCTTCAAACAGGGCGCGGTGGTACAGGCCGATGGTGGAGTAGGTGTAGCGCGGGCGCGGGTCGTCGGCGGGCAGGTTGAGCGCTTGGCCAATGCCGGCCTCAGCGCCTTGCGACAGGTCCAGCCCAAAGTCACCGCGCGGGTTGTGCGCCGGGTTGGGCACCAGCCAGAGGTGGGCCAGTTGGCCGCTGGCCACAAAGCGCGCCACGGCGTTTTGGTGAAATTCAAAGTCAGGCGTGAAGACATCGCCGGCCAGCACCCAGAACACCTGGCGTGCCGCATCATCGGCGGCGCTGGCGTGGGTGCTGTCCGTGGCCTGGGGTGGGCACAGCAGGGGCAGCGCCCGCGCAATGCCGCCGGCGGTCTCCAGGGCCGCGCCAAAGTCCAGGCCTTCGTGTGAATAGTGCAGCGTTAAAGAGTCCTGATTTAATAGCTGCTCAGGCATATCCGACAAGGGCTGGAGGCTTAAAACGCTCTTAAACCGGTCTGAAATCTGCTCGCCCAGCCATGCGGTGTTGACCACCACGTGCTTGAAACCCCCACGCGCCAGTGCCTCCAGATGCCACTGCATCAGCGGCTTGCCGCGCACGGGCAGCAGGGGCTTGGGCGTGGTGTCGGTCAGCGGGCGCATGCGCTCGCCGCGGCCGGCGGCCAGCAGCATGGCGGCAACAGGTGAGGTTTTTGGGGCGTTGGGTGCGGTGCTCATGGGGCTCAATTTTGCCCTCTCTATAATTTTCACCATGTTTCGCAGCGCTCGTGCACTGATCCTTCTGGCGGTCCTTTTGTGGCAGTCCCTGGCGATGCTCGCCCCGGTGACGGTGGCTCAGCGTGCTGGCGCCTTGGACCACATGACGGTGCATGTTCAGGCGGCCAGTCACCACCACCATGCCGACCACGCGCTTCACATGGACAACGCCGACGACGCCGTGCCGCATTTGCACGCGGACGCCGGCAACAGCACCACCGGCATGTTGACTTCTGAGGCCCCGCTCGTGGCGCACATCAGGGCCATGTTGCCGCGTGACATCAGCCAAGTGATTTGGCACTCCCCCACGCTCGAAGGCCCGCTGCGGCCTCCCATGCCAAGCGTTTGATGAAAGAAGCCATGCCGCCCTTGCAGGCGGCTGGCTTTTGCCATGTAAATCCCTCTTCGGTGCGACCCGGCGCAGTGGCCGTGTCGCTATGCGTGCACTTTGGCATGTCAAATTCACCTTCTTTTTTTGTATGAAAAAACTCACGCCTGGCCTTTGGCTGGTCTTTCTTTGGGTGGCTGTGCCCTGGGTGGCCCTGGCCCATGGCATTTCTGACGCGGACCGGCAAAGCATGCTTGACGGCGGCTACCTGCGCTACATCGGCCTGGGTGCCAGCCACATGCTCACTGGCTATGACCACTTGTTGTTTCTGTTGGGCGTGGTGTTCTTCCTGACCACCTTCAAGGACGTGGCGAAGTTCGTCACCGTCTTTACGCTGGGGCACTGCATCACGCTGATTTTGGCGACCTACTTCAAGATCACCTGGAACTACTTTTTGATCGACGCCATCATCGCCCTGAGCGTGATGTACAAGGCGTTTGACAACAATGGCGGTTTTCAAAAGCATTTCGACATGAAGTCGCCCAACCTGCTGGCCGCGGTGTTTGGTTTTGGTCTGCTGCACGGTTTTGGCCTGTCCACCCGCCTGCAGCAACTGCCCTTGGGGGACGACCCCACCGCCATGCTGCTGCGCATCCTGAGTTTCAACCTTGGGGTGGAGGTGGGGCAGATCGCGGCCTTGGCGGTCATGCTGGCGGTGCTTTCCCTGTGGCGGCATCGCCCTTCATTCCAACGGCTGAGTCGTGTGGCCAACCTGGGCTTGTTTTACGCCGGGGTGTATTTGTTGTTCATGCAACTGCATGGCTACCAGCATGATGTGGCTCCTGACAGCTTTCGCTTCCCGGCGGCAGAGCATCGGCACAGCCATGAAGACCTGGACATCCAAAAAACGGCTGAAGACAGCCGCAATGAACTCTGAATTTTTTAACTTCACCTCAAAGGACTTTCCCATGAAAAAACTGATGCTCGCTACCGCACTTGCTTCCACTCTTGCTTTCGCGCCCCAAGCCCAAGCGGCCGAAGGCAGCAAGTGCCACTTCCATGGCAACAAGCCCGCGGCTCAAGCCGTGGTCAGTGACTGTGCAACCCAGCGCCGTGATGCCTTGGTCAAAGCCGGCAAGCTGGACGCGTCCTGGCAAGCCGTCAAGCCTGAAAAAATTGAAGTGATTGATGGCAAAAAAGGCAAGGAATGGAAGTTGACGTTCAATAACCCTGCCGCAGTGGACAAAACCAAGCCGTCGCTCTTCATGTTTTTCACCGAATCCGGCAATTTCATGGCCGCCAACTTCACGGGTAAATAAGCATGGGCCGCAGGTTCTCGGCACCGGCGGTCCGTGGTGGCCTGCTGGCCTTGCTGGCGGCGGGGCTGTTTGGCATCAGCACGCCGCTGGTTCAATTTTTTGGCGCGGGTTTGGGGGCGTTCACGACCGCGGCGCTTTTGTACCTCGGTGCCGCCGTGGTGGGTACGCTGCTCAGGCAACCCGCCGGGCAAGAGGCCCGCCTGCAGCGCAGTGACGGGTCTCGTTTGTTGGCCATGGCGGGCTTTGGTGCCGTCATCGGGCCCGTAGCGCTGGCTTGGGGTTTGCAGCGCACCAGCGGCACCAGTGCGTCGCTCCTGCTGACGCTGGAGGCTTTGTTCACCGCCGTTTTGGCCTGGAAGCTCTACCACGAGACGATGGACCGGCGAGTTTGGGTGGCGCTGTTGCTGCTGTTGACCGGCGGCATGGTGCTGATACTGGACCAAGGCCAGCAAGGCAATGCCCAATGGCTGGGCTTGATGGCTGTGCTGGTAGCGACTGCTGCCTGGGGCATCGACAACACGCTGTCGCGCGGCGTGGCGGACCGGGACCCCGGCCAAGTGGTCTTGGCCAAGGCCGCATTGGGTGCCTTGGCCACTGCGGTCATTGCCGTCGCCACCGGCGAACCGCTGCCCGACGTCAAAGCCGCTGCGGGTCTTCTGGCGGTGGGTGCAACCGGTTATGGCCTGAGCCTGCGGTTTTATTTACTGGCCCAGCGCACCTTTGGCGCTGCCCGCACGGGGTCGGTGTTTGCCTTTGCGCCTTTCATGGGCGCTGCGGTGGCCTTTGCCCTGGGTGACCGGACGGGCAGTGCCTTGATGGGGCTGGGCGGCTTGCTGATGCTGGCGGGCGTGGTGCTGCATTTGATGGAAACCCATGGCCACGAACATGCGCATGAGGCGATGACCCATGAGCACGCGCACCGCCATGATGACGGGCACCACACCCACCGGCACGAGGTGATGCCGCAGGGCGCGCACAGCCACGCGCATCAGCACGAACCCATGGCGCACACGCACACCCATGTGCCGGACGCGCACCATTTGCACCGGCATTGAGGCGGCTTGGACCTGTCATCACGCGGGCTGGCGGTGCCGGTTTTGCCGGCTGCTGGCGGCACTCTTTAAACTAGCGGTCTGTTCAACTCCGCTGGCGCTGTTTATCGCCTCTTATGGAAATAGCCATACTTTTCGCCCTCATCCTGGTTAATGGCGCCTTTGCCATGTCAGAAATCGCGCTGGTCACCGCGCGCAAAGCCAGACTCCAAAAGCTGGTGGATGAGGGCGACAGCGCTGCCATCGCAGCCGTCAAACTGGGGGAAGACCCCACCCGTTTTCTCTCCACCATCCAGATTGGCATCACCTCCATTGGTGTGCTGAACGGTATCGTCGGTGAGGCTGCCTTGGCGCCACCGCTGGCCGAGTGGCTGATGACTTTGGGGCTGCTGGACCCCTACGCGTCGTACGCGGGCACCGGCCTGGTGGTGGTGTTGATCACCTACTTCTCCATCGTTTTGGGTGAGTTGGTGCCCAAGCGCCTGGGGCAGGCCCACCCCGAGGCGGTGGCCCGGCTGGTGGCTAAACCGATCAATTTTCTGGCCATTGCCACCAAGCCTTTCGTGCGCCTGTTGTCCGGCTCCACCAGAGCGCTGTTGCGCGTGCTGGGGGTGAAAGACGGCGCGGGCTCCAACGTGACCGAAGAAGAGATTCACGCCATGCTGGCCGAAGGCACCAGCGCCGGCGTCATCGAGTCGCACGAGCACACCATGGTGCGCAATGTGTTCCTGCTGGACGACCGGCAGATTGGGTCCTTGATGGTGCCGCGCGGCGATGTGGTGGTGCTCGACACCAACCTGAGCTTTGAGGAGAACCTCAAGCGCATTGACACCTCGGACCACGCCCGCTTTCCGCTGGTCGAAGGCAGCATGCAAAACATCCTGGGCATCGTGAATGCCCGGCAACTGCTGTCCAAGGTGGCCCACGGCGGTGTGCCTGATTTGACGCACAACATGCAGCCACCGCTGTATGTGCCAGAGACGCTGACCGGTATGGAGCTGCTGGACAACTTCAGGTCTTCTGACGTGCACATGGCCTGCGTGATTGATGAGTACGGTGAAGTGCAGGGCATCGTTACCCTGAAAGACCTGATTGAAGCCATCACCGGTGAGTTTCAGCCGCGCGACCCCGAAACCTCCTGGGCCGTGCAGCGCGAAGACGGTTCCTGGTTGCTGGACGGCCACATTCCCGTGCCCGAATTGAAGGACCGGCTTGGCCTGAGCAGCGTACCCGAGGAAGAGCGGGGCCGTTACCACACCCTGAGCGGCATGATGATGCTGCTCACCGGCCGCCTGCCCAAAGTGGCCGACCATATTGAGTGGCAAGACTGGAAGTTCGAGATCGTCGACATGGATGGCAAGACCATCGACAAGGTGCTGGCCACTGCAGTCGTGACAGCGGCGGACGCAAACGACGAGGGAGCAGACACCGAGTGACGCTGTTGGGCGGCTTCATGCGCAGCCGCTGGTGCGGCCAAGTGCCAGTGCACCGGCTGTATTGGCGCGACATGGTGCTGGTTGGCAGTTTCATTAACCTGCTCACCAGTTTTATGGCGCTCATGGTCTGGGCGCAAGGCGGCAAGCCCGGTGTGGCGGTGGCCATTCACTTTGCGACCCTGCCCTACAACGTGTTTCTCGTCGCGGCGTTATGGCGCACACCGCAGTGCGGCAAGGTCATGCGCTGGTCTTCTGTGGCCTGGTTGGGTTTGATGGCTGTGGTTTGAGGTGGGAGGCACGTCAGTCAAATCGATGTGTCTTTGACGTGCACCTTGACGATGCAGCCGACCCACTGCCCCCGCCAGGGCCGCTAATTTATTTGGCGCCGAGCTGACCCTCAGGGCGCTGACGGCGGACCTCAAACGCGCAAGAAGCTACAGCCACCGCACTTCAGCCGCCAATAAATAGCCTGCGCCATAAACGGTACGGATCGTTTTGGGGCTTTGCGGATCAGATTCGAGCTTGCGACGAAGTCGCGACACCCGCACATCGACCCCCCGATCCAGCGCTGACAGGTCACGGTCGCCACACAGTTGCTCGCGGGCCATGATGCGGTTGGGGCGCTGCAAAAACTGCAGCAGCATGCGCGCTTCACCGGCGCTAAGCGTCCACTCTTGCCCACCGGGCGAAACCAGCAAATTCGAGTCGGCACGAAATTGCCAGCCACCAAACTCGGCGTGCTGAGAGGGCACCTCCGCCGGGAGGCCCCGAGATTTTTCTTGACGCCGCAGCACGCTGCGTGCCCTGGCCACCAACTCGCGGGGCTCAAAGGGTTTGACCACGTAGTCGTCGGCGCCCAACTCCAGCCCCATCACCCGGTCGCTCAGGTACCCCCGCCCGGTCAACACGATCACGCCACAGGCAAACCGGGCCTGCAGGTCGCGCACGACGTCCATGCCGTCGGCATCAGGCAAACCCAGATCGACAATGCACAGGTCAGGCACACGCAGCAGCAGCAGGCGACGCAAGGCAGCCGCCGTGTGGCACTCGGTGGCCTCAAAGCCAAACTCTTGCAGGGTCACGCAAACCAGGCGACAGATGTCGACATCGTCGTCCAGCACATAAATGCAGCGCGGTCCTTCTGGCTGGTGAAAAAGCGCCCGGCTCATGCGCGCAAGCCATCCAGCGTGGACTGCAACTCTAATGAGGTGAAGGGCTTTTTCAGCAAAGGAAAGTCCTCTCCCAACTTGGGCACTGCGACCGCCTCGGTTGAATAGCCACTGATCAGCAACAACTTGACATGCGGTGCGCGCAGACGGGCTTCCAGGCACAGGGTGCGGCCATCCATGCCGCCAGGCATGACCAAATCAGAGATCAAAATACCCACGGCGGGCACACTCGCCAGGAGAAGCAGCGCATCGGTGGCGTGGTCGGCCTCCATCACCGGGTAACCCAAGCCCACCAATTGAAGACGAATGACACGGCGCACATCAAGGTCGTCTTCCACCAACAAGACCAATGGTCGCTCGGCATTGGCATGGCTTGTGCGCGCTGGTGCGTCGGGAAACGGAACGTTGTCGAGCGCTTGCGCAGTGCAGGGCAGCACCAAGGTCACCACACAGCCTTCGCCCAAAGCACTTTGAATGCGCAGACCACCGCCAGACTGCTTGGCAAAGCCGTAAACCATGGACAGCCCGAGCCCGCTGCCTGCGCCAAAGCGCTTGGTTGTGAAAAAAGGTTCCGAAGCACGGGCCTGGGTAGCCGCATCCATGCCGGTGCCGGTATCCGACACACTGAGTGCCACGTAGCAACCCGGCACCACGTCAAAGTCGGCCACCTGACCGGCACTCAGCATCAAACGCGTTGCCCGAATGGTCAGGTGTCCGCCATCGGGCATGGCATCACGGGCGTTGAGTGCCAAATTGAGCAGCGCATTCTCAAGCTGCTGGGCATCTGTCATGGCGAACAGCGGTTCGTCCAGCGGGGTCGTGTTGACAGAAATATTGATGGGCAGCGTGCGCTGGATCAGGCTCAGGGTGTCTTCCACGAGCTCGGCAATATCAACGGCCTTGGGCAGCAGCGGCTGCCTGCGAGCGAAGGCCAGCAAACGCTTGATCAGCGACGCACCTTTTCGCGATGCTTTCAGTGCGGGCACCACGTACTCACCAATGTCCGGGTCGTTCGGGTAGCGCTCCTGCAGGGTGACCAGGTTGCCAATCACGACCGTCAGCAGGTTGTTGAAGTCATGCGCCAGCCCGCCAGTGAGTTGGCCCACCGCCTCCATTTTTTGCGCATGCACCAGGGCCGCCTGGGCATTCTTGAGATCGGTGATGTTGACCGACAGCACAAAGCACCCCACCACCAGGCCCTGGGCGTCACGTTCGGGCACCAGCTCGCTGCGCGCGTACACCACCCGCCCACCGGGGTGGCGCATGGCGTATTCGTAGCTGACGGTTTGACCTTGCAGCGCCAGGTGCACATGGCGGGAAATGTCGGTGTACACCTCGTCGCCGGTGACCTCCCGAATCGAGCGGCCCAGCACCTCGTCTGTGATGCACCCAAACCACGCGGCATAGCCTTTGTTGACGTAACGATAAATTTCTTCGCGGTCAAAGTAACCAATCAGCGCGGGCACCGAATCCGTGATGAGGCGCAGATTCTCCTCGCTGCGCCGCAGCGCGGTGGTGATGCGCTGATTGGCGTCGTCCGCCATGATGAGCCGCTGGTTGGTAGCCTGCAGCTCGGTGGTGCGCTCGGCCACATGGTTTTCAAGCTCGGCATTTTGCTGCTGAATTTGTTGCTCAAAACGGCGGCTGGCCGTGATGTCGGTATACAGCGTCACAAAACCGTTGTGAGGCAAAGGCTCGCCCCGCACCGCCAAAATCCGCTCGCCCGGACGATCACGTTCGGTGTAATGCGGCGTGAAACTGCGCGCCAGACGCATGCGCTCGGCGACCAATTCATCCACATCACCCGGACCATATTCACCGCGCTCAGCATTGAAGCGTATGAATGACTCAAAAGTGGCCCCGACAAACGCCATGTCTTGCGGGAAATCCAGCAAACGCAAAAAAGCCTTGTTCCAGGCCACGATGTTGAGGTTGCCATCAATCACGGTCAGCCCCTGATCGAGCCGATCCAGCCCGGCCTGAAGGAGCTCGTGCCGGTAGTTGGTTTGCAGGGGATCAGTCTTGGGTGGAGTGGGCATGAAGGGGCAGACGTCGGCAGTGGAAATCCATTCTAGGGCGGGTGCTTACGCCAAAAACACGCTGCAATCATTCGATACATTTGCCCCGATTTTTGGCAACAGTCCACTGCCATCATCCGGGCACAAAAAGCTGCACAGGCCTTAGCAGGCTGCCAAGCCCACAACGGAGCATTTCCACCATGTCTGAAGACCTCATCCTGCAAACCCACGGGCTTACCAAAGAGTTCAAGGGCTTTGCTGCCGTACAAAACGTGGACCTCAAGGTCAAGCGCGGCAACATTCACGCCCTCATCGGTCCCAACGGCGCCGGCAAAACCACGGTCTTCAATTTGTTGACGAAGTTTTTGCAGCCCACCCACGGCACGATCCAGTTCAACGGCATCGACATCACCCGCGAAGAACCAGCGCAAATTGCGCGCCGGGGCGTGGTGCGCTCGTTCCAGATTTCGGCCACCTTCCCGCACCTGAGCGTGATGGAAAACGTGCGCATTGCGCTGCAACGAAAAATGGGCACCTCTTTTCACTTTTGGAGTCCGCAGTCAACCCTGAATGTGTTGAATGACCGGGCGATTGAATTGCTCGAATCGGTGGACCTGGGTGCCTACATTGACACCCAGACGGTTGAACTGCCCTATGGCCGCAAACGTGCACTTGAAATTGCCACCACGCTGGCCCTGGAGCCCGAGCTGATGCTGCTGGACGAACCCACGCAGGGCATGGGCCATGAAGACGTGGATTTGGTGGTGGAGCTGATCCGCAAGGTGTCCAAGGGGCGCACCATTTTGATGGTGGAGCACAACCTGTCGGTGGTCGAAACACTCAGCAATGTCATCACGGTGCTGCAACGCGGCTCGATTTTGGCCGAAGGCACCTATGACGTGGTGTCCAAAGACCCGCGCGTGCTGGAAGCCTATGTAGGAGTAGAAGCATGAACAGCGCCTTTAAACGCACCGGCGAGCTGCTGCGCCTGACCGACTTGCATTCGTTTTACGGCGAATCGCACATCCTGCACGGGATTGACCTGACCATCAACCACGGTGAACTGGTGACCCTGCTGGGGCGCAACGGCAGCGGCCGCTCGACCACGCTCAAATCCATCCTGGGTCTGGTGGGTCGTCGCACCGGGCAGATCATGCTCAACGGCGAAGACATCAAAGGCATGTCCTCGCACCGCATTGCCCGCCTGGGCGTGGGCTATTGCCCTGAAGAACGCGGTATTTTTTCCGGCCTCACCACCGAAGAAAACCTGATGCTGCCGCCCACGGTGGCCTCCGGCGGCATGACGCTGGAAGAAATTTACGAGATGTTTCCCAACCTGTACGAGCGCCGCAACAGCCCGGGCACACGGCTTTCAGGTGGCGAGCAGCAGATGCTGGCGATGGCGCGCATTTTGCGCACCGGCGCCAAATTGCTGCTGCTTGATGAGATCACTGAGGGCCTGGCCCCCGTCATCGTCAAAAAGCTGGGTGAAGTCATTCGCCTGCTCAAAACACGCGGCTACACCATTTTGCTGGTGGAACAAAACTTCCGCTTTGCCGCGCCCCTGGCGGACCGGCACATCGTGCTGGAGCACGGCCGCATTGTGGCCACTGTGACCAAGGAAGAACTCCCGTCAAAAACCGACCTGCTGCACGAGCTGCTGGGCGTTTAAAAAACCGATTTTTCGTACCTTTTCCAATATCAACAAGGAGACATCATGACACTCAAACCCATCATTCAAGCCCTGGGCCTGGCACTCGCAGCCCTTGGTACTGCACAAGCACAAATCACTGACAACGTCGTCAAGATCGGTGTCTTGACCGATTTGTCTGGCGTTTACTCCGACGTGGCCGGCAAAGGCACGGTGGTGGCCACTGAAATGGCAATTGCTGACTTCATGGACAAAGAGAAGCCGGCGTTCAAGGTCGAAATGGTGTCGGCTGACCACCAGAACAAAGGCGACATCGCTGCCAACAAGGCGCGCGAATGGTTTGAACGTGACAAGGTCGATGTGGCCTCTGAATTGGTCACCACCTCGGTGGCCCTGGCGGTCATGAAAATCGCCAAGGAAAAGAACCGCATTGCCCTGGTCTCCGGTGCTGCTTCCACACTGGTGACCAACAAAGACTGCAACGATGTGACGGTGCAGTGGACCTACGACACCTACGCCGTGGCCAACGGCACCGCCAAGGCCGTGGTGAAGCAAGGCGGCAAGAAATGGTTCTTTTTGACCGCTGACTACGCCTTCGGTCACTCCCTGGAAAAAGACGCTGGCGATGTGGTCAAGGCCAATGGCGGCGAAGTGGTGGGCGCCGTGCGTCATCCTTTCCCCGGTTCTGACTTCTCTTCGTACCTGCTCAAAGCGCAGGCCTCGGGCGCACAGATCATTGGCCTGGCCAATGCGGGCGGCGACACCATCAACGCCATCAAGCAGGCGGCTGAATTTGGCATCACGCAAAAGCAGCAGCTTGCGGGCCTGCTGATGTTCATCACCGACATCCATTCCCTGGGCCTCAAGGCGACCCAGAACATGTACCTGACCGAAGGCTTTTACTGGGACTTGAACGACGACACCCGCGCCTGGTCCAAGCGCTTCTTTGACAAAACCAAGCGCATGCCCACCATGATTCAGGCCGGTCAGTACTCGTCGGTCATGCATTATCTGAAGGCGGTCAAGTCCATCAACACCGATGACACGACCAAGGTGATGACGCAAATGAAGAAGACGCCCATCAACGACTTCTTCGCCAAAAACGGCACCATCCGTGTCGACGGCCGCATGGTGCACGACATGTACCTGTTGCAAGTCAAAAAGCCAGCGGAATCCAAGACACCTTGGGACTACTACCACGTGCGCGCCACGATTCCAGCGGCTGAGGCCTTCCAGCCCCTGTCGGCATCCACCTGCCCCCTGGTGAAGAAGTAAGTTAACCGGATCAGGAGCTGCAATGGAAATCTTCGGCATATCGTCCCAGGCCCTGTTGGGTCAGTTGTTTCTGGGCCTGATCAACGGCTCGTTTTACGCCGTTCTGAGCTTGGGACTGGCGATTATTTTCGGCCTCCTGAACATCATCAACTTCTCGCACGGCGCGCTCTACATGATGGGCGCTTTTGTGTCGTGGATTGGGTTGACCCAGTTTGGCATGAGCTACTGGGCCTCCCTGGTACTCACCCCCCTGATCGTGGGGGTGATGGGCATCGTGATCGAGCGCCTGTTGCTGCGCCATTTGTACCAGCTGGACCACCTCTACAGCTTGCTGCTGACGTTTGGACTGGCGCTGATTGCCGAGGGCGTGTTCCGCAACTTGTACGGCATTTCCGGTGAAACCTATGAGGTGCCCGAGCTGTTGCAAGGTGGCATTGACCTGGGCTTCATGTACCTGCCCTTGTACCGCGGCTGGGTTGTGGTGGCGGCGTTGAGCGTCTGCTTTGTGACCTGGTACACCATTGAGAAGACCAGTCTGGGCGCTACCTTGCGTGCCGCCACCGAAAAGCCGGAGCTGGTGCAGGCCTTGGGCATCAACGTGCCGGTGCTGGTGACTGCCACCTACGGTGTGGGCGTGGCGCTCGCGGCCTTTGCCGGTGTGCTGGCAGCACCGGTGGTGCAGGTCAATCCGCTGATGGGCTCCAACCTGATCATTGTGGTGTTTGCTGTGGTGGTGATTGGTGGCATGGGCTCGATTTTGGGCTCCATCGTGACCGGGCTGGGTCTGGGCATTGTCGAAGGCCTGACCAAGGTGCTTTACCCCGAAGCCTCTGCAGTGGTGATTTTCGTGATCATGGTGGTGGTTTTGCTGCTGCGCCCCGCCGGCCTCTTCGGCAAACAGGCCTGAGCGCCCCCCAACCTTGCTTGAGAGAAAAACAATGAAATCCAATTACGCTGCCAACTCTGCCGCCGAATCCCGGCGCACGATGTTGATGTTTGTGGCTCTGGCGGTGGTGGGCTTGCTGGCCCCGTTTGCCCTGTACCCCACTTTTTTGATGAAGATGCTGTGCTTTGCACTGTTTGCCTGCGCCTTCAACCTGCTGCTGGGCTATGTGGGCTTGCTGTCGTTTGGGCATGCGGCCTTTTTTGGCGGTGCCGCCTATGTGTGCGGCTATTTATGCAAAGAGATGGGCTGGTCGCCTGAGGCGGGCATTTTGGCGGGCACGCTCACGGCCGGCGTGATGGGCTGGGCTTTTGGGGCCATTGCCATCAAACGCGCAGGCATTTACTTTGCCATGATCACATTGGCGCTGGCGCAGTTGGTGTTCTTTTTGGCCCTGCAACTGCCTTTTACCGGGGGTGAAGACGGCTTGCAGGGCATTCCGCGCGGCAAGCTGCTGGGCCTGTTTGACCTGTCCGACAACATGGCCATGTACTTCTTTGTGTTTGGCGTGTTCATGGTCGGATTTGCCTTGATTTACCGCACCATCCACTCACCGTTTGGCCAGATTTTGAAGGCGATTCGCGAGAACGAGCCTCGTGCCATCTCCCTGGGTTACGACGTTGCCAACTACAAGCTGCTGGCCTTCGTGATCTCGGCCTCGCTGGCCGGCATGGCGGGCGCGACCAAGGCGCTGGTGTTTCAGCTGGCCTCACTCACCGATGCGCATTGGCACATGTCCGGCGAAGTGGTGTTGATGACCCTGCTGGGCGGCATGGGCACCATTCTGGGCCCGGCGGTGGGCGCCTCCACCATCGTCACACTGCAAACCCAACTCGCCGACAAGGTGGGTTCCTGGGTCACCGTGATCATTGGCGTCATTTTTGTGGTGTGCGTGCTGGCTTTCAGGCGTGGCATCGTCGGTGAGTTGACGGCCTTGCGTCAACGCCTGACGGGTAATCACTCCTAAATAGATAGCTACTAGCGCACTATCCATATGGGCTAGAGGCTGTTTTTACTTCAAAGTCATGACAAACCAGGACATCTTGGCCCAGTACGGCCCCCGCGAAGCCATGGACTACGACGTGGTGGTGGTCGGCGGCGGCCCCGC
>CAZLRQ010000039.1:0-13527 GCA_964562035.1 uncultured Rhodoferax sp.
CATTTTGGATCGCACAGACATGGGGCCGCTTACCGCCGCCGTGCCGGCCTCGTCCTGAGCCTTTTAACGCCGTGGCCACCCGGCATGATGGCGCGCCTGCGTACCATGTGACCCAGCCGAGAGGTGTTTGGGTGCTACAAATAATGTAGCTACTTGACCTTTATTTATAATGGCTAGAGCCCTATTTGACCAATATTTTATGATCGCCTACTACAACCCCCATCACGCTTTGCACCAAGGCCGGTTTGAAATGTTTCGCGGCTAGCGGGTGTCAGTGGCGGCGAGGAGTTCGGCGGAATATGAATTAATATGGCTAAATTAATAATTTATTGATTATTAAATAATCAACCATAATTTCATGCAGCATTTTCCTCGTCCCCTCTTGGCGCAACAAATTTCCCAAGCCGTCCAGGGCAAGGACTTGTTTGGCGATGCGCACAATGGCTTGTTTCTGGCCGCGCCGCGCCGCACCGGAAAATCTACATTTCTCAAAGAGGACTTGCAGCCCGAGTTGGAGCGCCAGGGCTTGGTGGTGGTGTATGTCGATCTTTGGGCGGCCCCGCTGCGTGATCCGGGTGAACTCATAGCCGAAGCGCTTGGTCGTGCCTTGCAAGCGCATTTGGGTCCTGTCGCCAAAGTGGCCAGAGCCAGCGGCCTGGAGAGCGTCAACATTGCCGGTGTGCTGAAAATCGATACTGGAAAAATCGGCCGCCCCGATGGTTCAACCCTCACGGATGCCTTGCGCACCCTGCATGAACTGGCCCATGCCCCGGTGGCGTTGATGGTTGACGAGGCCCAGCACGCCTTGACCAGTGAAGCCGGTGAAAGCGCCATGACAGCGCTCAAGTCTGCGCGCGACCAACTCAACGCGCCCGGCAAGATCAAGCTCATCCTGGTCATGTCAGGCTCTGACCGCGACAAACTGCTGCGCTTGGTCAACAGCAATGCCTCCCCCTTCTTCGGCTCGCAAATTCAACGCATGCCCGAATTGGGTGGCGACTTCATTGCGTACATCTCGCAGCAGATTGAACGCCAACGCCCCGAGTTGCGCCCTGTCGATCAGGCACTGTTGATGCAGGCTTTTGATGGTTTTGGCAAACGCCCGCAGTTTTTCTTATTTGCCCTGAACGAAATGCTTGGCCCTTTGGCTGACATCAGCGAACGCTTTGAAGTGGCGATGCTCGCCGCCGCACAGCAACGCCAGCGCGATGAAGAGATACAAATGGAATCCGACTTTTTGGGCGTCAAACCCTTGGAGCAGGCTGTTTTGTGGCGCATGCTGGAACAAGGGGCGCGATTTCGCCCCTACGACGCAGAGGCGTTGCGCTTCTATCAAGACAAGACTGGCGCCAAAGTCACGCCCGCCAAAGTGCAAACTGTGCTGGAAAGTCTGCGCCAGCGGCAACCCAGCATGGTCTGGAAATCTGCCCGGAGTGAATATGCGGTTGACGACGCCGCCATGAACCGCTGGTACACGCAGCGCATGGCCGCTCAAACCTGGCCACCAGTGGGGGCGCAGCCGGGTTGGTCTGAAGAATGAAGCCAGTTTTGTACGAAATTTGCTATTGAACTGGAAGCTATATACGCATGTGGATAAAAGGCTAGAGCCCTATTTGACCAATATTTCATGATCACCTACTACAACCCCCATCACGCTTTGCACCAAGGCCGGTTTGAAATGTTTCGCGGCCAACTGGTGCCCTGCTTTGAAGTGCCCGCCCGCGCGGACTATGTGCTGGCGGAGCTGCAGCGCAGAAAGCTGGGCGAGGTGCGCACGACGGCGCGCGTTGATGCGCCCGCGCTCACCACCATCCACACCCCGCGCTACCTTGACTTTCTGGCAGGCGCGTGGGACGAATGGGTGGCGCTGGACCCGGCCAACGCCGCGCGTGACGCGCTGCCGTCGGTGTGGCCCGGGCGCACTTTCCGCACAGATGTGCTGCCCGCCAATTTCTCCGCGCGCATGGGCTTGTTCTCGTTTGACGCCGGTTCGCCGCTCACCGCAGGTACCTGGGTGGCCGCGCGGGCCGGGGCTGACTGTGCTTTTGCGGCCGCGCAGCAGGTGGTGCAGGACGCGCGCTATGCGTTTGTGCTGAGTCGCCCGCCGGGTCACCATGCCGGGGCAGACTTTTTTGGCGGCTACTGTTTCTTGAACAACGCCGCATTGGCGGCGCAGCACTTGCGTGACCAGGGGCTTGAGCGCGTGGCCATTCTGGACATTGACTACCACCACGGCAACGGCACGCAAGCCATCTTTTACGACCGCGCAGACGTTTTGTTCACCAGCCTGCACGGCGACCCGCACACCGAGTACCCGTTTTTCCTGGGTTACGCCGACGAACGCGGCGCCGGAGCGGGGCTGGGCTTCAATCACAACCTGCCGCTGCCGCGTGGCACGGGCTTTGAGGTCTGGCATGCGGCCTTGCAACACGCTTTGAAGGGCATTGCGGCCTTTGGCGCGCAGGCCCTGGTGGTGTCTTTGGGGCTGGATACGTTTGAGGGCGACCCCATTTCTGGCTTTACCCTGCAAAGCGACGATTACCTGCGCGTTGGCCAGACTTTGGCCAATGCCGGGTTGCCCACTGTCTTTGTGTTTGAAGGCGGCTACGCGGTGGCCGAAGTGGGGGTGAACGCGGTGAATGTGCTGGATGGGTTTGCGCAACGCGCAGGCTGAAGCACAAGGTGTGGTTTGGTTGATAAATAAGCCGTCGGTGTTTTCCCTAGGTTCGAACACCTTATCAACAGGGGCCCTGTTTTCATCAGAAAACTGTAAGGAAGCGGCACGATATTCGACTTTGCCATGCTTTGACCCTGTCCTGTGCATGCACGTTGCAGCCGTGTCTTGACGGTTGTTTCAATATCAATAACGAGGAGATTTCATGAAGGAAGACCTAAGCAGTCAAGCCTACTGGAAGGCCACCATCAAGCTACTCACCAACATCCTGATTCTTTGGGCTGCGGTGTCATTTGGTGCTGGTGTTCTGTTTGCTGACGTGCTCAATAACATCTCGCTTGGCGGTTACCCGCTGGGCTTCTGGTTTGCCCATCAGGGCTCCATTTACGTGTTTATTGTGCAAATTTTCTACTACGCCAAGAAGATGAATGATCTTGACGTGAAGTTCGACGTGCATGAAGACTAAGGACTGAATCATGGATCTCCAAACCACAATCTACATTGGTGTCGGTCTGAGCTTTGCGCTCTACATCGGCATCGCTATCTGGGCCCGTGCCGGGTCGACCAGTGAGTTCTACGCCGCAGGCGGTAGCGTTCACCCGATCACCAACGGCATGGCCACAGCGGCTGACTGGATGTCAGCGGCTTCTTTCATCTCCATGGCCGGCTTGATTGCCAACATGGGTTACGGCGGCGGCTTGTTCCTGATGGGCTGGACCGGTGGCTACGTCTTGCTGGCCATGTTGCTGGCGCCGTACCTGCGCAAGTTCGGTAAATTCACCGTGCCTCAGTTCATCGGCGACCGCTTCTACTCCAAGGGCGCGTCCATGGTGGCTGTGATCTGTCTGCTGACAGCGTCCATCACGTACATCATTGGTCAAATGACCGGTGTGGGTGTGGCGTTCTCCCGCTTCTTGGGCGTGAGCAGCGAGACCGGTATTTACGTGGGTATGGGCATTGTGTTTTTGTACGCCGTGTTCGGCGGCATGAAGGGCATCACCTACACCCAGGTGGCTCAGTACATTGTGCTGATCCTGGCCTACACCGTGCCGGCTGTGTTCATCTCGCTGGCTTTGACCGGTAACGCCATTCCCCAGTTGGGCCTGGGTTCCGACATGATTGGCACGGACATTTCCTTGCTGGCCAAGCTGGACTCTGTGGTGACCGACCTGGGCTTTGGCCAGTACACCACGACCACGGCGGGCAGCACGCTCAACATGTTCGTCTACACCCTGTCTCTGATGATTGGTACTGCGGGTCTGCCCCACGTCATCATGCGATTCTTCACGGTGCCAACGGTCAAGGACGCACGTTCTTCCGCTGGCTGGGCGCTGGTTTTCATTGCCATTCTGTACACCACGGCACCTGCTGTGGCGGCCATGGCCAAGTTGAACCTGCACGCCACGGTGAACACCGCGGTCATGAAGGGTGGCGATTTGTATGCGGCTGATGCCAGCATCCAGGCCGAGACCCGTCCTGACTGGATGAAGCGCTGGGAAAAAACCGGTCTGTTGAAGTTTGAAGACAAAAACGGCGACGGTCGTATCCAGTACTACAACGACAAGTCCAAAAACGAAGCTGCTGTGGCCAAAGCCACTGCCGCCGGCTGGAAGGGCAATGAGTTGACGGTGAACGCCGACATCATCGTGCTCGCCAACCCCGAAATCGCGCTGTTGCCCAACTGGGTGATTGCGTTGGTCGCGGCGGGTGGTTTGGCTGCAGCCTTGTCTACAGCGGCGGGTTTGCTGATGGCTATTTCTGCAGCGGTATCGCATGACCTGATCAAGAACGTTTTTGTTCCGGACATCAGCGAGAAGAACGAGTTGCTGGCCGGCAAGGTAGCAATGGCTGTGGCGATTGTGATTTCTGGCTGGTTGGGTCTGAATCCGCCCGGATTTGCTGCCGGTACCGTGGCTTTGGCCTTCGGTATTGCCGCCAGCTCGCTGTTCCCCGCCATCATGATGGGCATCTTCTCCAAGGGGATGAACAAGGAAGGCGCCATTGCCGGTATGTTGGCCGGTTTGTTTATCACGCTGTTCTACGTGTTTGCACACAAGGGCATCTTCTTCATCAAGGGCACGGACTTCCTGCCCATGATTGGCGGGGCCAACAGCTTCTTCGGCATCACCCCTGAAGCCTTCGGCGCTATCGGTGCCCTGGTGAACTTCATTGTCGCCTCCATCGTGGTGAAAGTGACCCAGGCGCCACCAAGCCACATCCAGGCCATGGTTGAGGCAGTGCGTGTTCCCCGCGGCTCCAAAGTGGTGGATGGCGCGCATTAAGCACGGCGCTCAAGCGACCAACGGTTGCCCAGTCCCCTGACGGGGGCTGCAGCGACAATACAAGCCCTGCCGGTCCTGCTGGCAGGGCTTTTTTACTGAATTCTGGAGTCCCGCATGGTTTTTGATGTCAATGTCGCTTTGACCTGGATTCTCTTTCTGGCCCTGTTTCCAATTGGTTTTTTTTGGTTGCGCCGGGCCTGGCGCATCGTGATGCAGCGTGATTTTTCTGAGGTGGCGCTCAAGCAAGGGGTGTCGCCGCCCAACCCCGAAAAGTTTGCACCCTATGAAATGGCCATCAATTTGGTGACCGGCATTGTGGTGGTCGGCGTGATTGTGTCGGTATTGACCGGTGCGCTGGAGTACAGCTCCTGGAGTGCCATTGCCGGCATCACCATCTGGACCAAATTTTTGGCCAGTTTTGCCTTGTCCCGGCACGCGCATGCCAAGTGGACGCCGCCCAAAGCCTGATGCTTGTCAAGCGCGGTCGACATCGGCCGCCATCACGTCAGAGCGGGGTCAGCGTCGGGCGCACAATGGTTTGAAAGAGCCCGCACAGACCGCGCAGGGCTCAACAAGAGGAGCGTGCTGTGTTCAAAGGTCTTGGTGCCCAGCGGCTGGTGGCGCTGTTTGGCGGCGGCTGGTTGCTGTTTAACTTTCCTTTGCTCGGGCTGTGGGACCGGGATGTCGACGTGTTCGGCATTCCTTTGCTTCCTGCTGCCTTGTTTGTGCTGTGGGGTGCATTGATTGCTGTTCTGGCGTTCTGGATGGAGCGGCCTCCCCAGACGCCGCAGGATGACTGACCATGCTGTCGCCCGCAGCGGTTATCGGGACCTCCTTTGCCTACCTGCTGCTGCTGTTTGCGGTGGCTTATCTGGGCGACCGGCGTGCGACCCAAGGGCGCTCCCTGATTGCCAACCCCTGGACTTACGCGCTCTCGCTGGCGGTGTACTGCACCGCCTGGACTTACTTTGGCAGCGTGGGCCGGGCGGCGACGGGCGGTATCTGGTTTTTACCGATTTATCTGGGGCCGACCCTGGCCATGGTGCTGGGCTGGATGGTGCTGCGCAAGATGATTCGCATTGCCAAGGTCTACCGCATCACCTCCATTGCCGACTTCATTGGCAGCCGCTATGGCAAAAGCCCTTTGCTGGCCGGGCTGGTGACCCTGATTGCGGTGGTCGGCATCGTGCCCTACATTGCGCTTCAACTCAAAGGTGTGTCCGCGGGCTATGCCCTGTTGACCAGTCCATTGGGCGCCGTGCCCGAGCCGCTGTTGCACTGGAGCCAGGACAGCACCTTTTACGTGGCGCTGGCGCTGGCCGGCTTTGCCATGGTGTTTGGTGCCCGGCACCTCGATACCACTGAACGGCATGAGGGCATGGTGGCCGCTATTGCCTTTGAGTCGGTGGTCAAGTTGGTGGCGTTTCTGGCGGTGGGCCTGTTCGTGGTGTACGGACTGTTTGAGGGCTTTGCCGACCTGTTTGCCCGCGCCCGTGCCGTGCCTGAGTTGGCTCTGCTTTTAAAGCTGGAGCAGGGCAGTGGTTTTCCCTGGACACAGTGGTTTGCCTTGACGCTACTGTCCATGTTTTCGGTCATTTTCTTGCCACGCCAGTTTCAGGTGATGGTGGTGGAGAACGTGCGTGAAAGCCACCTGCGCCGCGCCGTGTGGGTCTTTCCTTTGTACCTGCTGGCCATCAATTTGTTTGTGCTCCCTATCGCTTTGGGCGGTTTGCTGTATTTCGGCCCCGGGCAGATGAACCCTGAGAACTTTGTACTCTCCTTGCCCTTGGCAGCGGGGCAGCAGGCGCTGGCACTGTTTGCCTTTGTGGGCGGGCTCTCGGCGGCAACCGGCATGGTGATTGTGGAAACCATTGCGGTGTCCACCATGGTCAGCAACGAGCTGGTCATGCCCTTGTTGCTTCGCACGCGGTATTTCCGGCCCGATGCCGGGCGTGATCTGACCCGGGTGCTGCTGGGCATTCGGCGGGCCGCCATTCTGGGCGTGCTGGTGCTGGGCTATGTTTACTTTCACCTCGCCGGTGAGGCCTATGCGCTGGTCAGCATCGGGCTGATCAGTTTTGCGGCGGTGGCGCAGTTTGCGCCCGCCGTACTGGGTGGTCTGTACTGGAAGGGGGGCACACGGCTTGGCGCGCTGGTGGGGCTGATGGCCGGTTTTGCCATGTGGGCCTACACCCTCATGCTGCCCTCCATTGCCAAGTCGGGCTGGCTGAATGCTGATTTTTTGACCCACGGTCCCTGGGGCCTGGGCTTGCTCAAGCCCGAGCAGTTGCTGGGCCTTGCAGGGTTTGATGGTCTGACGCACTCGCTGTTCTGGAGTTTGCTGGTGAACGTGGGCGCTTATGTGGGTTTGTCGCTGTGGCGGGCGCCGTCCGGGCGCGAGGCCAGCCAGGCCCTGTTGTTTGTTGATGTGTTCCAGCGCACCAGCGCGGTGAGCCCTGTGTTCTGGCGGGGCCAAGCCAAGGTGCCTGATTTGCTGCGTTTGTGTGAGCGGTTTATGGGGGGTGTCAAGGCACGCGCCTTGTTTGAGGCCTATGCCCAGCGCAGTGGTGCCCCGCAGGTGGACGCGATTCGACCCGACGCGCGTCTGGTGCAGTTTGTCGAAACCCAGTTGGCGGGTGCCGTGGGCAGCGCCTCGGCCCGGGTGCTGGTGGCCTCGGCCGTGGAAGAGGAGGCGCTGACCCCGGAGGATGTGCTGCGCATCCTGGACGAAACCTCGCAGTTGCGCGCCCACTCGCGCGAGCTGGAAGAAAAGTCAGACTCACTGGAGCGCGCCACGGCCGAGCTGCGCCAGGCCAACGAGCAGCTCAAAAGCCTGGACCGCCTCAAGGACGACTTCATGTCCTCGGTGACGCATGAGTTGCGCACGCCGCTCACCTCCATTCGTGCGCTGGCCGAGTTGATGCGTGACGACCCCAAAATCGACCTCGCGCAGCGCCGCCAGTTCATTGAAATCATCGTGGCCGAGACCGAGCGCCTGTCGCGGCTGGTGAACCAGGTGCTGGACATGGCCAAGATCGAGTCCGGCCATGCCGACTGGCACACCACTGAGCTGGATCTGGTGGCGTTGGTCCACCAGGCGGTGACCACGACCCAGGAGTTGTTTCACGAGCGCCAGGCGACGGTGGCCGTGTCGGTGCCGACCCCATTGCCCCCGTTAAGCGCCGACCCCGACCGCCTGATGCAGGTCTTGCTGAACCTGCTGTCCAACGCGGCCAAGTTTGTGCCGGAGCCGGGTGGGCAGGTGCATGTGCTTTTGGTGGGCGATGCCGCAGGCGTGACCGTGACCGTGCGGGACAATGGGCCCGGTATTCAACCCGCGCAGCAAAGTCTGATATTTGAGCGCTTTCGCCAGGGGGGCGACAGTGCCAACCGGCCGCAGGGCACGGGCCTGGGCTTGCCGATCAGTCGCCAGATCATTGAACATTTCGGGGGCCGGCTGTGGGTGGAGTCCCAACCCGGCGAGGGTGCCACATTTGCGTTTCATCTGCCTTGGCGAGATGACGCGCCGGGGCCTGTGGCCCCACCTGAAGGAGTAACCACATGAGTCTAAAAATTTTGGTGGCCGACGACGAGCCCAATATCGTCATTTCGCTGGAGTACCTGCTCAAGCGTGAGGGCTACACCGTGCGCGTGGCCCGCGACGGCCAAGAGGCACTGGACGCCATTGCCAGTGAGCTGCCCGACCTGTTGCTGCTGGACGTGATGATGCCGCGCAAAACCGGGTTCGAGGTGTGCCAGGCGGTGCGTGCCGTGGAGGCTTGGCACCGCCTGAAAATTTTGATGCTGACCGCCAAGGGCCGGGAAACCGACGTGGCCAAAGGCCTGGCGCTGGGCGCTGACGCCTACATGACCAAGCCCTTTTCTACCCGCGAACTGGTGCAGAAGGTGGCTGACATGCTGGGGCCCAAGCCATGAAGCTGGACCGGCGCCTGGCGTTCATGCTGGGGGCTGTGGGCGCAGGCCTGGCGGCCTGGGTAGGTTTCACGGTGCTGCTGGTGGCCTCCACGCTGGAGCCGGCGCAGCGCGAGCAATTGCATGCCGTGCTGGGGTCACGCCTGCCGCTGCTGGGCCTGAGTTGGTTGCTCGCCATGATGGCCGTGTCCGCAGTCGGGGTGACTTTGTACCGTCGCTACGCCAGCGCGCCAGCGCGCCTGCTGGAGCAAACCCGGGTGCTGCTGGCCGCCACCGAGGCCCAGCAAATCAAACCCCAGGGCACGGCCGAGACGCTGGCACTGGGCGCGGCCATCAACGAATTGGCCGCCCAGCGCGACCACTTTCGGGCCGATGTGGCCCAACAAATTGCCCAGGCCAGCCACAGTGTGCAGCAGGAGAAAAACCGTTTGGCCGCGCTGATGGCCGAACTCACCCAAAGCGTGGTGGTGTGCAACCTGGACGGCCGCATCCTGCTCTACAACAGCCGCGCCCGCCTGCAGTTTCGGGCGCTCTCCAACGCGCCCGCCCTGGCGGATGGCGCCGAGATGATTGGCATTGGGCGATCCATTTACGCTGTGTTTGACCGCCAGTTGGTAGCGCATGCGCTGGAGAGTGTCAACCAGCGCCTGGCGCGCGGCGCGGCCAGTCCGTCAGCCCAGTTTGTGACCACCACCCGCTCGGGCCAATTGCTGCGGGTGCAAATGGCCCCCGTTCGCGCGGGTGAGGGTGCCGACGCGTCCAGTGAGCTCAGCGGCTTTGTGCTGATGCTGGACAACGTGACCCGCGCTTTTGAAGAAGAGTCTCTGCGCGACCAGTTGTTACACGGCCTGACCGAGCGCAGCCGCTCGTCCCTGGCCAACATGCAGGCCGCCATCGAAATGCTGGCGCTGCCAGACCTGGACCCCGTGATGCGCGAGCGTTTCCTGGCTGTGGTGCATGACGAAGTACACGAGATGAGCCTGCGCGTGGCCGACCTGGCCCAGCGCAGCGCCAAAGGTCTGAAAACCCGCTGGCCCCTGGAAGAAATGCAGGGCGCTGACTTTCTGCTGGCCGCGCAGCGCCGCATTCAGGCTTTGGGGCAGGCGACGGCGGCGGTGGAAGAGGTTGATGCGGCGCTCTGGCTGCGCGTCGACAGTTTTTCGCTGATTCAGGCCCTGACCTATCTCGCCGCCCGCCTGGTGGACGAGTTTGCGGTGCGCTCACTGCGCCTGCGGTTGCAGACGGTGCAGGGGCGCGCGCAGCTTGACCTCATCTGGAGCGGTCAGGCCATGAGCACCGAGACTGTCATGACCTGGGAGATGGACGCCATGCGCGTGGGCACCGAGAGCACGCCGCTCACGGTGCGCGACGTGGTGGAGCGCCATGGCGGCGAGATGTGGTTTGAGCGTGAGCGCATTCGCCACGAGGCTTTTTTCCGCTTTATCTTGCCTCTGGCCAGTGCTCAGGAGCAGCTGGAGGCGGCGCAGATCATGCACAACGACAGCCGCCCGGAGTATTACGACTTTGACCTGTTTCAGGTCTCCGACGAGGCCAGTGCACTGGACGACCGGCCCCTGGCCAGCCTGTCGTACACCGTGTTTGACACCGAGACGACCGGCCTCAATCCGACTGGGGGCGATCAGATCATCCAGATTGGCGCGGCGCGCATTGTCAACAACAAACTCTTGCGTCAGGAGAGCTTTGAGCAACTGGTCGACCCCGGGCGCACCATACCGGCGGTGTCCATTCCCATTCACGGCATTACCCAAGACATGGTGCGTGGCCAGCCGCGCATTGGCGATGTGTTGCCGGCGTTTCACGTGTTTGCGCAAGACACGGTGCTGGTGGCGCACAACGCCGCGTTCGACATGCGCTTTCTTCAACTCCAAGAGGCCAGCATCGGCCTGGCGTTTCACCAGCCCGTGCTGGACACCTTGTTGCTGTCTGCTGTGGTGCACCCCAACCAGGCCTCGCACCGGCTGGAGGCCATTGCCGAGCGCTTCAACATCACCGTGCTGGGCCGCCACACCGCGTTGGGCGATGCCATGGTGACGGCCGAGGTGTGGCTGCGCCTGATGCCGCTGCTGGCCGAGATGGGCATTCACACGCTGCGCCAGGCGCGTGAGGCCGCGCAAAAAACCTATTACGCCCGCTTGAAGTATTGAGCGCAATGTGCTGTTGTTTAATCACGGCTGGCGCTCCCTGACGCGCATTCATCGTTGAAGATATTTGGAGATGGCATGTTTTTTACCGTTGACCACGACATCGTGACCCGTGGCATTCAATTGGCAGTGGCGCCGGTTTTCTTACTGACCGCGGTGGCCGGCACCATTGGCGCGGTGGCCGGGCGCCTGGCCCGCATCATTGACCGCGCCCGTTTGCTGGAGGACCGCATTGAAGCGGCCCCGCTGGGCAAGCGCATGGACGCCGCGTTTGAAGAGTTGGAGCAACTTAAAACGCGCGGCTGGCTGGTCAATGTGTGCATCGCCTTGCTGACTTTCTGCGCGATCCTGATCGGACTGACCATCGTGGCCCTGTTTCTGGTGGAAACCACGCCGCTGGAGGTTTTGCGCATCGCCACCTTCAGCTTTTTGGCCGGGGTAATCTGCTTCTTGTTGGCGCTGGTGTGCTTTTTGGCCGAAACCATGCTGGCGACCCGCATGCTCAAGTTCAGCCGCGCCAAGGCCATGCAAGCCAAATTGCGTGACGCACCCCCAGCGTGACGCTGATCTCGCTGCCCATTATTTTTTGATCAAGCGGTCTCACCATGAACACACATCCTCCTGCAAGTTCACCTGCGTTGGCCGGGGTACTGGCTGGGCACCGGGTGTGGGGCCAGCTTGACGAAGCCAGCCGGACGGCCGTGCTGGCCCGGTTTGAGTGCACGCCAGTGCGCCTGGGCGATGTGCTGCTGCCGCCGGGCCACCTGAATCGCCGCCTGGGACTGATTTTGACCGGGGTGGTGCGCCTGCAAGACCCCGATTTGGGGCTGTCGGTGAGTCTGCAGGCGCCGGACATGTTTGGCTTGGGCGCCACCCCCGCGCAGCCCTTGGCGGCCTGGCAGGCGGTGGCCGCCAGTGACGGCTGGGTGGCTTGGTTGGCCCCTGAGGTCCTGGTCGCGTTGTGTGAGACCCATGGGCAACTGGCTTACTTTTTTCCATCGCTGCCCCGCGTGGCGGCTGATGGCGGCCCTTCGGAGTCAGGTGCTGCGCTCAATTTGCTGAGTACGCCCATTCGCGCCCTTGTCAAGCGCGAGCCCATTACCCTGCCGCCCGGTACCTCCATCCGCACCGCTGCCGAGCTGATGCGGGACTTGCGCGTGTCCTCCGTGTTGCTGGTCGAAAAGGACCACCTGTTTGGCCTGGTCACCGACCGCGACCTGCGCAACCGCGTGCTGGCGCAGGGCTTGGACACCAGCGGTCCCGTGTCCGACATTGCCACCCTGGCCCCCATGACGGTGGACGCCAATAGCCCCGCTTTTGAAGCCCTGCTGCTCATGGCTCGGCACAATATTCACCACATGCCGGTGATGGACGGCCAGCGCATTGCCGGCATGATCACCGCCACCGACTTGACCGAGCAGCACAGCACCTCGGCTGTGTACCTTGCGGGCGATATCTACAAACAAGCCACGGTCGAGGGCTTGGCCCGTATCAGCGGCAAGGTCAAGCAGTTGCAGCAAAACCTGGCGGCCGCGGACGCCAGTGCCTACAGCACCGGTCACATCGTCACCGCCATCACCGACGCGCTGACCACGCGTCTGATTCACCTGGCCGAGGCAGCCTATGGCCCTGCACCGGTTGACTATGTCTGGGTGGCCGCCGGTTCGCAGGCGCGCAACGAGCAAACCGCCAAGTCAGACCAGGACAACTGCCTGATCCTGGATGACGCCTATGACGAAGCCGCGCATGGCGCCTATTTCAAAGCCTTTGCCAAATTTGTCTGCGACGGGTTGGCCGCCTGTGGCTACATTCACTGCCCCGGCGACATGATGGCCATGAACGACACCTGGCGCCAGCCGCGCCGGGTGTGGGCCCAGTACTTTCAGAAGTGGGTCAACCAGCCCGAGCCCATGGCGCTCATGCTGACCTGCGTGTTCTTTGACCAACGCGCTATCCACGGCAAGGCCGAACTGCTGGACTCACTGCGGCGCGACGTGCTGGCCCGTACCAAGGGCAATAGCCTGTTTTTGGCCTACATGGTCAGCAACGCGCTCAAGCACCGCCCGCCCTTGGGCCTGTTTGGCCAGATAGCCTTGATTCGCAGTGGCGAGAACGCCCGCACCATCGACCTCAAGCACAGCGGCATCGTGCCCATCGTGGACCTGGCGCGTGTCTACGCCCTGGCCGGCGGCGTGGCGGCCGCCAACACCCATGACCGCCTTGAGGTGGCCGCCCAGGCCGGGGAGGTCAGCGCGCAAAGCGCGCGTGATTTGCGCGACGCGCTGGAGTTTTTGGGCAAGCTGCGCATCGCCCACCAGGCGCGCCAGACCCGCCAGCACCAGGCGCCTGACAATTTTCTGGCGCTGGACGAGCTCTCCAACCTGGAGCGCAGCCACCTGAAAGACGCGTTTTCAGTGGTGCAAACCCTGCAGGGCGTGCTGGGCCAGCGCTACCAGTCGGGGCGGTTTTAAGTCAG